>CAZGER010000023.1:0-1331 GCA_964524565.1 uncultured Chthonomonas sp.
GATAGAAGTCCGCCTTGACTTCCCTTTCGCCGACTTTCCGGTAGACGATGTCTTGTTTGATGTCGGCGATCCCGAGCGCGATGCCGACGCAGGCTGTCCAGAGCATATACCTAGTGTAACGCACGATTTGGCGACAAGTTGCGAGGATAGCCTGGACCGCCGTGCGACAGGGTGGGAAAAGGCGTTATGATTGAGCGGTGTCTGGATCACTGACGACGATCGGCTGGTTGGAGAAGATCGCCATTCCGGAGTGGGGCATCGAGAAGATCGTTGCCAAGATCGACACAGGGGCCAGGACATCGGCGATCCACGCGGAGAGCATCCAGGAGAC
The DNA here is from genome assembly GCA_964524565.1 of uncultured Chthonomonas sp. Classification (GTDB taxonomy): domain Bacteria; phylum Armatimonadota; class Fimbriimonadia; order Fimbriimonadales; family Fimbriimonadaceae; genus UphvI-Ar2. The sequence continues at coordinate 332 of CAZGER010000023.1, forward strand.
GACCGATGGGAACGTGGAGTTCGACGTGGTGCTGAGAAAGGGCAAGCCTGGACGTGCCGTCCACGTCGTCTGCCCAGTCACCAGGCGGACGCAGGTCCGGTCGAGCACCGGGCACCTTCAAGTGCGCTATGTCGTGACGACCACGCTCGTCCTGGGCGGCGTCGAGAAGAAGATCGAGGTGACCTTGTCGTCACGCCGCTCGATGGCGCGGCGGATGCTGATCGGCCGCACCGCCCTGTCCGGATCGTTTGTTGTGGACTGTTCAGAAACCCATTTGAGCTAGAAGAACGATGAAGATCGCGATTTTAAGTCGGAACCGTAGCCTTTATTCGACCAAAAGGCTGAGGGAAGCGGCCCTGGAGCGGGGCCACAAGGTCCGCGTGCTGGACACCCTCAAGTTCTCGATCTACCTGGAGCAGGAGACACCGGAGCTGTTCTACCGAGGCAAAAGGCTCTCGACGTACGATGCCGTGATCCCCAGGATCGGGGCTTCGGTGACGTCTTACGGGACATCGGTCGTCCGGCAGTTCCAGCAGATGAGCGTCTTCACCGCCAACACTGCGAACTCGATCGCCAACACGCGCGACAAACTCCGGTGCCTCCAGATCCTGAGCAAGCACGACATCGGGCTTGCGCCCACCTCGTTTGTGCGGGACAAAAAGGACATCCTCCACGCGATCGAACGGGTGGGCGGCGCGCCGGTGATCATCAAGATGCTGGAGGGCACCCAGGGTGTCGGCGTCATCCTGGCCGAGAACCAAAAGGTCGCCGAAGCGATCGTGGAGACCCTCCACGGCGCCAAGCAGAACGTGCTCATCCAAAAGTTCGTCGCCGAGTCAAAGGGCAAGGACATCCGGGCGTTCGTCGTGGGGGACAGGGTCGTGGCGGCGATGCGACGGGTCGCCCAGGGGCAGGAGTTCCGCAGCAACATCCACCGTGGCGGAAAGGCCGAACCGGTCGAGCTGATGAAAGAGTACGAACGGACCGCGATCCGGGCGGC
>CAZGER010000023.1:1341-9098 GCA_964524565.1 uncultured Chthonomonas sp.
ATGAACATGGGGACCCTGGTGGGCGCACCGAAGATCCGGGCGGCCCAGATCCTCGGGCTCAGGATCGCGGGCGTCGACATGCTCGAATCCGCCAGCGGCCCACAGGTGATCGAGGTGAACTCGTCGCCCGGACTGGAGGGGATCGAGACCTGCACAGGAATCGACGTCGCCGGTTCGATCATCGACTACATCAACGAGCAGATCACCTACCCAGAGCTCGACGTCCGCGAACGCCTCGCCCTCCAGACGGGTTACGGCGTCGCCGAGATCGTCATCCCGAACACGCCGGAGTTCGAGGGCAAGTCGATCATGGAGTCTGGCATCAGGGCGCGGGACATCGTCGTGCTGACCATCGAGCACGGTTTGGAGACATCCCACAACCCTCGCAGCAGCCGCGTCCTCCACGCAGGCGACAAACTCCTGTGCTACGGCCTGTACGAGAACATGAAGGGCCTGATCCCCGCCCGCAAGCGGCCCAGGCGCAAAAAGCTCCAGAAGGAGGTCTAGCCATCTCGGGACTCTTGGTTGCCTGGTCGGTATCCTGGGCATTCGATGTTAGTCCCCCAGTCCACCGATTCCCGGTTTGTCCTTGAGGACGCCGCCGCCGCGCGGCTTGCCGAGGAGTTTGGGACACCGCTCTATGTGATCGGCGAGACACACCTGCGCGAGCGGGTGCGCGAGTACGTGCAAGCCTGCCGCAGCGTCGACGGGCTGACAGACGTGGCCTTCGCGAGCAAGGCGAACAGCACCCTTGCCGTCCTGAAGATCGCGGTGGACGAGGGCGCGCTGTTGGACGTCGCCAGCGAGGGCGAACTGAGGGCCGCTCTGCTTGCGGGGGTGCCAGCCTCTCGTTGCCACCTGCACGGCAACAACAAGGCAGAGTCCGAGATCCGCTTTGCGGTCCAGTCTGGGATCGGACAGATCGTGGCGGACAACTTTGAAGAGCTCGAGGTCTTGGCCAGTGTTGCCCAGGGCACGGAGGTCATGCTGAGGCTGGCCCCTGGCGTCGATCCCGTCACGCACGCCAAGATGTCCACCGGCCAGGCCGACACCAAGTTTGGGTTCAACATCTCCGACGGCTCGGCCCGCAAGGCCCTGGCCCGGAGCCTGGAGCTTGGGCTGAACGTGGTGGGCGTCCACTGCCACGTGGGTTCTCAGCTGCTGGACCCGACGGCCCAGATCTCGGGTGGTGACACGATCGCCGAGTTCGCGGCCCAAATGAGGTCGGAACTGGGCTGGGAGGCGCGGTTTGTCAACGTTGGTGGGGGGCTCGGCATCACGTACCTGCCCGGGGACAAACCCTTGCCGGTGACGGAGTACTGCCGCAGGATCATCGAGGCGGTGCGTTCAAGGCTAGAACCTCTGGGCATGCGCCCCAGGATCATCCAGGAGCCTGGACGTGCGATGGTCGGGGAGTCGGGAGTGACGCTCTACCGGGTCGGAAGCGTCAAAACGGTCCCCACGCTCGGCGGAACGCGCACGTACGCTGCCGTCGACGGTGGTCTGGCCGACAATCCGCGTCCGGCACTGTACGGGTCCAGATACGAGGTCCGGGCTGTCGCGCCAAGGTCGCCCGGCTTGGCAAAATTCACCGTCAGCGGTCGGCACTGCGAAACGGACAGGCTGTTCGAGGACGTAGACCTTCCTAGCGACTTGGCGCGTGGGGACCTGTTGCAGGTCCTGTGCACCGGGGCGTACGGAAGCTCCATGGCAAGCAACTACAACCGATACCGAAGGCCGGGGACCGTCCTGGTCCGAGGAGACGGTTCATTCACAGAGGTCCAGCGACCGGAGACTTGGGACGAGATGTTCGCCCGCGAGTCATTGCCAGGGGATCTTTGACCTTGCCCTCTATCCAGACTGTCGGTCCAGCGCTGCTGGTCATCTTTCTTGCCATCGGGCTCCACGAATACGCCCACGCCAAGGTCGCGGACATGGCAGGCGACCCCACCCCTCGGTCGATGGGCAGGGTCACACTCAACCTTTTCAACCACTTCGACCCAGTCGGTGCGCTCATGATCCTCCTGACGACGCTGTCCGGCTTCGGTATCGGATGGGGACGGCCAGTCATGGTGAACCCGATGAAGATGCGGAACCCGCGCTGGGACCACTTCTTTTCGGTCGCAGCCGGGCCGCTCTCGAACGTTGCCCAGTCGCTCGTTTGGGCGATCCTGTTCCGGTCGTTCAGCATGTTTGCCCCCAACATGCTCAGCAACGACTTTGTCTACAACCTGTTGGTCCTTGGCGTGCTGATCAACCTGACGCTCGCGTTTTTCAACCTCATCCCCCTTGGCCCTCTGGACGGCCACTGGTTGATCGGCGCGTTCTTGCACGGCCAGACTCAGTTGAAGTGGTTCATGTTCAACCGGACCGTCGGTGTTTTCTTGCTGATGTTCTTTGTGCTGGCGGGCCAGATCACCAACGGCGGCTTCGACCCGATTGGGACGTTGATTAGGGGCCCCTCGATCGTGTGTACCAGAATACTGACCGGACTGGTGCCGGAGTAGATATGTCGAACAACCAAAGGATCCTGAGTGGGATGCGAAGCTCCAACCCGCGTTTGCACATTGGCAACTACGAGGGCGCCCTGCGACCGTGGGTGGAACTCCAGAACCAGGGCTACGACATGTTCTGCATGGTGGCCGATTACCACGCCCTCACGACGATGTACGAGAACGCCCGCGAGGCGAGCGAGAACGCCAGGGAGGTCGCCCGGGACTACATTGCGGCGGGGATCGACCCGGCCAAGTCGGTCGTTTTCATCCAGTCGCACGTACCGCAGCACGCCGAGCTCCACCTGATCTTTAGCATGATCACACCCCTCGGATGGCTCGAAAGGAACCCGACGTACAAAGAGAAACAACAGGACGTCGGCGGTGCAGAGCGTGAGCCCTACGGCCTTCTTGGCTATCCGGTGCTGCAGACGGCGGACATTCTCCTATACCGGCCCTACGGTGTACCTGTGGGGCGCGACCAAGCCCCGCACCTCGAGATCGGGAACGATATCGGACGCCGGTTCAATGTGCTGTACGGCAAAGACGTTTTCGAGCCGTACAAGTACATGATCCCCAAGGACGAGAGCAGGGCCAAGGTGCCAGGGCTCGACATGCGCAAGATGTCCAAGAGCTACGACAACTGCATCTACCTGTCGGACAGCGAGGACGAGACGGCGGCCAAAGTGAAGTCCGCCTTCACCACGCCGACCAAGATGAAACTCACCGACCCTGGAGTGCCGGAGGGTTGCGCGGTCTGTCAGCTGCTCAAGCTGTACTCGCCCAACTGGGAGACCCAGTGGCAAGAAGACCGTGACGGGATCCGCGGCTGTATGCAGAACAAGCGCGAACTGACGGAAGCGATCAACGAGCACCTTCGGCCATTGCGGGAGCGGCGCAAAGCCCTGGAAGGCGGAGCGATCGAAGAGGTTCTGGCCGCCGGTGCAGAGAGGGCGCGGGACACGGCAAGCGACACAATGAGGCTCGTCCGTGACGCGATGGGGATGTCCTGACCGGTCAAGCGCCCGTTTCCTGACTTGACAAGCACCGCCGGGCTCTGTATAGTGGCGCTATGGTCACTGTGCTTGCGGCACTGACGGTTTTTTCTAGCGTTCACGCCCCGGTCGCCGATCAACGGTTTGGTAGGCCGATCACCTTGCCCAACGAACTCCGCACGATCAAGGTCGGGGACAAGGACGTGCAGGTCTCGACCAGGCGGACTGTCTTTATCACGCTCGAGGAGAGGATCGGCAAGAGCTTCGAGCACCACCGGTCTGTGAGCACGAGGCCGGAAGAGCCTGCCAAGCACGTTTTGCTGCAGGGGCGCACGGACCTCGTGCAAGACCCAGGCGGCGGGGACACGATTGTCGACCGGTTCTTCTCCAAGCTGATGGAAAGCGGCGGGTCCGTCGAGGAGGGCCCCGACGTGTTCCGGGCGATCGAGTCTGCGCGCCGGGCGATCATGGAAAAGGGTGAGAAGGCCAGGGAGCTGGTCGACCCCAACCCGGGGATCAAACCGGACGGCTGGACTGAGCGGCAATGGCACCTGTCCGCCTTCGATGCGACTCTCAAGTTTCAAATCACTTACGAGTACGAGGGCTATCCGGACAAGACCGTGACCGAGGAGTTCTCACCCGCCATCGCCTTTGGGACGATCTGGCGGCCCAACGTCAAGTTTGCACGGGAGCTGTTCTTCCCGGACGACAAGCCGCAGAAAGAGAAGCAGATATCGCTAGGCGGGGTCACCTTCCCAGAGGCCGAAGGCAGACCTGCGGTCCAGTTCGACTTCCCCCTGTTCGGCGAGGGCGAGCGGTACGAACCGTCGTCCTGGGGCGCGCTGAAGTCCAGTATCACGCTTGGCGGCTACTTCCAGGACATCTTGGAAACGAACGGGTCGGACAAAACACAGAAGTTCCTCACCGGGATCGGGCTCGGGACGAAGTCGGCACTTTCCTCGATTGGTTCGCTCGCGCCGCGCGGCAACGACATGAACGCGCTCAACTTCGAGATCCCAGAGGACCCGTGCGACGCCGACTTTGACGCCCCTCCCGGCCTGTTGTGGCTGCCGTCCGAGCCCGGTTATCAGACCATGACGACAGGGGTCCGTTACTCGTTCCGGCACGACTTTTATACCAGTCTCGACCTGGGAACAGTGGTCCAGCAATCGGCTCGCATGAGGACGATGTGCATGAACATGTCCCTGAAAGAGCCTGCCCCGAACGTGATGTACTTCCCGTACAGGGCGAGCGACCCGATGCTGAGGGAACTCGCCCGGAAGATGGACGAGTCCTCGTTCCGTGGGCCGTGGGACCAGGCCCGCACGTGGATCTACACCGACCACGCCACGATGGACGAGATCAACAAGCGCATGTCGCCCCCGCTCAGCGTTGGCCAGTACGCGATGGGGCTCGGCGACGTCGGACGACTCGGCGGATTGGCTGAGGCCGACCTCAAAAACCCTGGGATGTTCCGACCGGACCTGATCGCGGGGGCGTCCGCCCCGCCTGCGACGCTCGCGTGGGTCGTGGCGGTGATCTTGGACCTGCACAGTGACGCCCTCGTCAAGTACTTCGACGCCGGTGCGCCCGACCTGAAAGCCCTTGCCGCCGATGGAGCGGCCAAGTACCAGACCGACACCCTCTCAGCGAGCGTCAGAGCCTGCACGGACAGTTCGAAGCCGCCGGTGAGGATCGCGGTGCTCAAGTGGCTGGCCAAGAACGCCTCCGGCCTCACGGCGGTCAAGGGCAAGGTCGGCGACTTGCGCGAGAGCCTCTACTCGGGGGACAGCGAGGAGGTCGCCCTGGCCAAATCGGTGATCGCGACGGGGTTGGCGGCGATGCCAAAAGACGCCGGACTGTACCTGGAACAGACGAGCCGTTAGGCGAGCGCGGCGGCCAGCTTGGTCGCGTAGTCGTCGATCTCGGCCTTGGTGCGGCACTCCGTGACCGCGACAAGGAGGCAGTTCTCAAACCCCGGGACATAACCGCCGAGCGGGAGCCCGGCCAAGATCCCTTGCTCTAGCAAGGCAGACTGGACGGCTGTCGCGTCTTTGCCCAGGTCCAGGACGAACTCGCCGAACACTTTTCCCGGGAACTTGAGCCGCGCACCGGCCTTGGTCAGGCGTTCGATCGCGTACTGGGTGTTGCGCACCGTCGCCTCAGCGACCTTGTTGATGCCGTTTTTGCCCAGCGACGCCATGTACACGGTGGCTGAAAGGGCCATGAGCGCCTCGTTGGTGCAGATGTTGGACGTGGCCTTCTCCCTGCGGATGTCCTGCTCCCGAGTGCGGAGCGTCATCGCGTAACCGACCCGGCCCTGCTCGTCGGTCGTTCTGCCGACGATCCTGCCAGGGATCATCCTGGCGTACTCGCGTTTGCAGCAAAAGAGGCCGAGGAGCGGCCCGCCGAACCCCATGGGGATCCCAAGGGGCTGGCCCTCGCCCACAACGATGTCGGCACCAAACTGGCCCGGTGGCGGCAAGATCGCGCAGGCCGTCGGATCGGCCGAGACCACGAGCATCGCTCCCGCACTTTCGGCGGCAGCCTTCGCTGCAGAAAGGTCCTCGATGACCCCGAAGAAGTTCGGATAGGCCACGATCACGCAACCACAGTCGTCTGCGACGGTGGAGAAATCGATTGTCGCCCCGTCGGTGAGCGGGATCTCCCGGACGGTCAGACCGTTGGCCCAGCAGTAGGTGTCGAGCACCTTTCGATAGTGCGGGTGGATCCCTGCGCTGACGGCAACGACGTCCCTGTGCTTGACACCGGTCGACATGATCGCAGCCTCGGCCAGCGAGGTCGCCCCGTCGTACATCGATGCGTTCGAGAGGTCCATGTCGTAGAGCTCAGCGACCATTGACTGGAACTCGTAGATGGTCTGCAGGTACCCCTGGCTTGCCTCTGGCTGGTAGGGCGTGTAAGCGGTCAGGAACTCGCCCCGGCTGATGACCGCGCCGACCGTCGACGGGATGAACCGGTCGTAGATGCCTGCCCCCAGGAAACAGACCGCGCCGCTCTGGTTCTGCCCCGCCAGGCGGTTCATGTGCGACGCGAGCCGCTGTTCATCGAGCGCACTGGGGATGTCGAGCTGTCCTTTGACCCTCAGCTCTTCGGGGATCTCTGCAAAGAGGTCGTCGATGCTCTGGACGCCGATGGTCTCGAGCATCTGCCTGACGTCTTCTTCGGTGTGTGGGATGTAGGGCATCGCGGCGCTGAGATTCTATCCCAGCGCCAGGGTGTGGTCCCGAGGCAAGCGGCCCTTCACTCGGGAACCATGATGCCCGCGTCGATGTACTGTCCGCCTGTCGTTTGGTGACAGTGGATCGCCAGGACGTTCTGTCCCTTCTTGATCAGCTTGGGATCGAACTTGACCAGGATGTAGCCTGTCCGGTAGCCCTTGAACGACCAAAGGGGCTTTCCGTTCAAATAGACCTGTGCGTCCTCGTCGTGGTGGATCTTGAGGAACGCCGACTTAGGCACAGCTGCCACCTCGAACTTCCTCCTGAGCCAGATGTCCGAGTTGTCCCACACCGTTCCAACGATCGCTCCCGGGGTGATCGCCGTCCCGAACCCTCCCAAGCCGGTCGACCAGTTGCTGTCGTTGTGGCCCGGCAGTTCCCACCCTGTGTCTGGCTGGCCGTCCAAGAAGCTCCACATACCCTTCTGTTCTGCGGCGGAGGGCAGGAGCGCTTTCAGCTTGAGCGGTTCCGCGTACAACTGCATGTTCGCCGCCCGGACGGCCTCCGGTTTCATTTTGGTGACGGCCCGGTCGTAGGTCATCAGCCCGTTGATCTCGATCTCCACGTCTGTGGTCTGGGTGTAGATCGCGGCTGAAAGACCCTCAGATTTGAGCCAGTACAGGGCGTCGATGAGCGTCGTGTACTCCTTGGCCAGCTGGTCCTGGTCGGCGTACGACACGTAGCCCCAGTTCCCGTCGTCTTGCCACAGGTGCCCTTTGACACCCAGCCCGAGCCCGCCAAACTCGCCGAGCACCGAGACCTTGCCTGGTGTCCGCTTCGGTGATCCTGGGCCGGGATAGATGTGGATGTCGAGAATGTCCCCCGAGTCCGTGAAGTTGCCGCCGCTGGCAGAATTCACCAGCCTGTAAGGGTCGTACTCTCCGACCCAGTTGGCCGTCTTGACCGTGTCGAACTGCCCCCAGGACTCGTTAAACGGCACCCAGACCACGACGCTCGTGAACGGCCGGGCGAAGTCGATCGTCTCCTTGAGCTCGGCGTTGTACACGGCGACCGACTCCGGCGGGCGC
>CAZGER010000023.1:9108-12027 GCA_964524565.1 uncultured Chthonomonas sp.
TGGCCGTCGGCGGCCGGGTTCCAGAACGACGAGTTCGTCACCCATCTCGGCCCGTGCGAGGTGGTGCTGGGCATGTCCTGCCATACCAGGACCCCCATTTCGTCGCACGCCTCGTACCACAGGGCAGGCTCGACCTTGACGTGCTTGCGGATGGTGTTGAAGCCCATCGCCTTCGTCACTTTGATGTCGTACCGCATCGCCTCTTCGGTGGGTGGCGTGTAGAGCCCGTCGGGCCACCATCCCTGGTCGAGAGGGCCCATCATGAAGCAGGGCTTGCCATTAAGATAAAAACGCTCGCCCCACGCGTCCTTTCGGACGTCCATGACCCGGACCCCGAACTTGGACTGGACCTCGTCCAGTGTCTTTTCCCCGGTTGTGAGCGTCGCCACGAGGCGGTACCGGTGCGGGTCGTCGGGCGACCAGAGCCTGGGGTTCGGAACTTTGAGGGTCGCCGTCTTGCTTGCGTCGGCGGTCGCAGAAGCGACCTTCTTGTCGCCATCGAACACGGCGAACTGGCAGGTTGCTCCTGGCCCGGCGGTAGTCTCGGCGAAGACCTCGACCGTCCCGTCGGTCTTGCGGGTCTCGACCCGGACAGAGCTAAACCTCTGCGCAGGGACCGGCTCTAGCCAGACCGTTTGCCAAATGCCGCTGACGGCGGTGTACCAAATGCCGCTAGGCTTGAGGACCTGCTTGCCCCGGGGCTGGGAGAATGAGTCGGTCGGATCCTGCACCCTGACTTCAAGCGTGTTCGATCCAGGTTTGAGAGCATCGGAAACGTCGCACGAGAACGCGGTGAAGCCGCCTTTGTGGGATGCCACATTGGTTCCGTTCACGAGCACATTGGCGTGCCAGTCCACAGCGCCGAAGTGCAGGAGGACGCGACTTCCCTTCCAAGAGTCCGGAACCTGGAACGTGCGGCCGTAGACCAAGGTGTCCGTCGGTTCGACCCGCCGGTTCACCCCGCTCAGCATCGATTCGACCGGATAGGGCACATGGATCGTGTACTCTGCGTCCGAACCTTCGAACGCAAGGCTCCACTCGCCGTTTAGGTTCAGCCAGTCTTTGCGGCGCATCTGCGGCCTTGGGTACTCCTTCCAGCCTTTGCCCTCTTGGGCTGCTTTGGTCCATGCGGTCGTCATTCCGCGGTGAGGCTGCTGTTGGAGAGTCATGGCGATCGGTATTCCGGCGATAACCGCGGACAACATGGCCTATCGTGGCAGGACTCGGTCGGTGGGTGCAAGCGTGCAGGTATATAGCGAGGAATGTCGGCACTAAGAACCCGGTACGAGCCGGGTCTCGTCTACCGGGCGGTCTTGGCCCTGGACGGTTTTTCTAACGGGCTGACGATGGCCATGATGGCCCTGTACTTCATGCACGTCGCCCGTCTGGACCCGGCCCAGATGGTGCTGATGGGCTCGATTTTCGAGATCACGATCCTGTTGTTCGAAGTGCCGACTGGCGTGGTCGCCGACGTGTACAGCCGGAAGGCGAGCGTGCTGGTCGGTTACTTCCTCACCGCCGTCGCCTACTGGATCACCGGGACATCGACCCCCTTTGCCATGCTCGCGGTCGGGGCGGTCGCATGGGGGATCGGAGAGACGTTCTTGAGCGGGGCGCGGGAGGCATGGATCGCCGACGAGCTCCCCCACGGTAAGCGGCAGGAGTCGGCCGAGCACGTCTTTGTGGCCGGGGCGCAGTGGGCGCTGATCGCGCGCGTGGCGGGATGCTGGGCGGCCGTGTGGCTCTTGGGGTTTGGCTTCCACACGCCGCTGGTCTGCGCCGCTGCCATGTTCGCCCTGACAGGACTGGTGATGGCGGTCTTCGCCCCAGAGCGGGGGTTCGCCAAACGCGAGGGGCACAAGCACGACCTTGCAGCGATGAGGGCGACACTAGCGGTCGGTTTTGGCTATGTGCGCCGGCATGCGGTCGTGGCAACGATCGTCCTGACGACGTTCGCGATCGGGTTGACATCCGAAGCGATGGACCGTCTGTGGCCGAGACACCTCGAGGAGTCGTTCAAGATGCCGGGTTTGTTCGGTTCCGGGCAGGTCTGGTGGGCGGTCTTGAACTCCGCCACCCTGCTCCTCAGCTACGCAGTGCTGGGCATTGTCCGCAAACGGGTGCGGCTTTCAAGCGGCAGGGTCGTGGCAACGGTCATCTTCTGGATGGTGGTGTGCGTCATGGCGGGGATGCTGGTCTTTGGCCTGACACGAGATTTTGGCCTGGCAGTGTTCGGCTTCCTACTGGTCCGTGGCGCCCGAAGGGCGATCGACCCGCTGATGAGCGGCTGGCTCTCGCGACAGGCGGAGCCGTCCTCGCGGGCGACGCTGCTCTCGTTCTCCGGGCAGGCCCACAGCTTTGGCGAGGTGATGTCCGGACCGGCGTTTGGGTTCGTCGCCAAGTATGCGAGCATCACGGCGTCGCTCGTTGCCTCTAGTGCGGTGTTGGCCCCGCTCCTGGCGGTGATCGGAGCCCGGATACTCCGCACAGTGCCCGACGACCCGGTATCGTCATAGCGTGCTCAAGGTGTGGTGTCCCCTGTTGGTCCTTTGCACGCTGTGCGGGTGCCTGCAAAAGTCAGAGGAGCAGGTCGGTCCTGCACCTCGGAAGGCGCCAAAGGCCGAGGCCCACGCCGGGATGGTCCATCTTGAAGGCGGGGCGTTCAAGATGGGATCGCGGGAGGGGCTCCGTGACGAGGAGCCTGTCCACGAGGTGACCGTCGGCCCGTTCTGGATCGACAAAACCGAGGTCACCAACGCCCAGTTCTCCCAGTTTGTCAAAGAGACCGGCTATGTGACGATCGCCGAGCAAAAGCCTTCTCAAGACGACTTCCCTGGCGTCCCTGAGGACAAGTTGGTCCCTGGGAGCCTCGTGATGACCGGCGGCGGATGGGACTACGTGGCCGGCGCAAACTGGAAG
>CAZGER010000024.1:0-5478 GCA_964524565.1 uncultured Chthonomonas sp.
TCCTGGACGTTGACCGCGTGGACTGTCAGCACCGCCATATTGCCCGCACTCTCGTGCTCGTAGCCCGCCGACTGCAGGGCAGCCTCGCAATCGGCCTCAGACTCCCGGGGGACAACGAACGAGACCCCTTCGTGCTGGAGCTTCAGAAAGTCCACGTTCACACCGGCCTCGGCGACGTGCCGGAGCACATCGAGCCTGTTGCCCGCGTCACCAGCCAGCCTGACGACAAACCACGTGTAACCATTGCGGACTTTGAGCAGGTTCACGCCCCGCGCCTTCTCGAACTCCGTCTCAGACAGGTCCGGCATGTCCTTCGCCGCGTCGCTCAGTTGACGCCGAAATGGCTCGTTCTCGATTCCGTACTGCGGGCCGCTCACGTTGGTTTGCCGGACAGGTTACACGCGGCGGCGAACGATCTCAGGACTGGAGGACTTTCTCGCACTCGTCAAACACCGACTGCGGGACCTCGACGGTCCCCGCAACGGCGTTCTCGGCCAGCTGCTCAAGACTCGTCGCACCAACAATGACGCTCGATAGGTTCTTTTGCCTCAGGCACCACGCCAGGGCCAGCTGCGACATGGTCAGTCCGGCCTCGCGGGCGATCGGGCCGAGCCTGGAAACCCGCTCCAACACCGAGTCTTCCATCTTGTCCGCCATGAACGAGTTGCTGTTCGGGTCGGCTGCCCTTGTCCCGGCAGGAGGCGGCTCGCCCGGTTTGTACTTGCCCGTCAGCACGCCTTGGGCAAGGGGAGAAAACACCACCTGCCCCAGACCCAGGCGCTCGCTGGTCGGAATGACCTCCGCCTCGATCTCCCGATTGAGCATGTTGTACGGCGGCTGGTTGCTCACCGGCAGGCAGCACCCCCACTCCTTGGCCACCCGGCACGCCTCCTCGATCTGTGGCCCTGTCCAGCAGCTGACCCCCCAGTAGAGGATCTTCCCCTGCCGGATCAGGTCGTCGACCGCCCGCACCGACTCTTCCACCGGGGTGTCCGGATCGTGCCGGTGGAACTGGAACAGGTCAACGTAGTCGAGCTCCAACCGTTCGAGCGAGCCATGGACAGACTCAAAAATGTGCTTGCGGCTCAGACCCCGGTTGTTCGGCCCAGCGCTGGGGCCCATCGGCCAAAAACACTTGGTGCCGATAAAAACGTCCCGTCTGGGCAGGTCCTTGATCGCCACCGCCAGAGACTTTTCCGCCTCGCCCAGGTTGTACACGTCCGCCGTGTCGAAGAAGTTGACCCCCAGGTCGAACGCACCGTGGACGACGGTCCTCGTCACCTCGTCTGAAAGGGTCCGACCGTGGGTCAGCCATCCGCCCAGGGCCACCTCGCTCACCTTGACCCCGTACTTGCCCAGACGCCGATATCTCATGCCAGGCAGGTTACCAGCGACTACTTTCCTTTCGTGATCACGTGCAACAAGTGGAACGGCGAGTTCAGCGGCTTGGTCGCAAAACGGACGACCCCGTAAGCAATGAACGCCAGAAGCGTGACCATCAGGATCCTGGTGATCGGCCGGGATGTCGTGTCGAACCGCCGGCCCTTGGCATACCCGTACAGGCACACCCCCGCCGAAACCGTGTAGCCCAGGTAAAGGAGTGGCCCAAACAGGTTTGCCGCGAACGACTGGGCCACATTGCCGTGCAGCAGAGCCGTCCAACTTGTCGTCAGCCCGCAGCCGGGGCAAGGCCGGTCAAAGGCGATCACCGATCCACAAGGCGGCAGGCCCAACTGGGTGTGCGTCCCGTGGCCCAGCGGACTGGCCCTTAAAACAAACGCGCCAAGCACCGTGACCCCCAGCCACACCAGGAACCAGTACAGGTGGCCCTTGAGCTGCGACCTGGGCGCAACGTCCTTAAGCAGGGTCAACGTAAGCCTCCACCGGAATGATGCAGCACGGGTCCACTTGCGTACCTTGTGACATTCCTACTCCGATCACGGCCCCCGAGGTGTCAGCCAGTCCCACCGTTCCATCGAACTGCGACCGCGTGACCACCTGTCTGCCCTGCCGCGCGTACATGACCTGGATGTCGTTCAAAGAGACGATCGGCATCGGGTCCAAAGCCTCGGACAGCGGGATGACGTCGCCAGATCCTACGTCCTCCAGACTCGCCGCGTTCGAGACAAAAAAACGTCCGACCTGTGTCCTCCTGAGTTGCGAAACGTGCGCCCCGCACCCGACCGTTTGACCAAGATCGTGGGCCAGCGTCCGGACGTACGTCCCTCCGGAACAGACGATCCGGAACCTCGCCAGGTCGCCGTCCACGCCAAGAAGCTCGAACCTCTCGACCGTGACCGACCGGGGCTTCCTCTCGACCTCGATCCCCTTGCGGGCATAGTCGTACATCGGCCGACCAGCGACCTTCACGGCCGAGTACGCGGGCGGAAGCTGGGAGATGTCTCCACAAAAATCCTCCAAGGCAGCCTCGATCCTTTCCGCAAGGTCGGCTGGCACGTCCCTGACCTCCGTGACCGCGCCCTCAGAATCGTAGGTCTCTGTCGCCTGGCCGAACGTGAAGGTGGTCTCGTACTCCTTAGGCTCCAAGTGCAAGTACTGCAAAAACCTCGTCGCTGGGCCGACCGCGCAGACGAGCAGTCCTGTGGCGACGGGATCCAACGTCCCTGCGTGCCCGACCCTTCGGGTCTGGAACCTCCTTCTGAGCCTTCCGACCACGTCGTGCGACGTGAGACCCTGGGGTTTGTCGATCAGGACGATGCCAAACATGCCTTCATTGATGCAACGAGCCGGGCGGCTGTGTCCTCGATCGGGCCGTCGTCAGATGCGCCTGCCGCGTTCTTGTGCCCTCCCCCGCCGAACTGCCGCGCCACCGTCGTCACGTCGATCTCGCCCCTACTCCTCAGACTGATCTTCACCCTCCCAGAAGCAGCGTGGCGCAGCAGTGCCGCAATCTGCACCGTCTCGATCGCCAAAAGCTCGTTAACGAACCCCTCCGTGTCCTCCTCCTTCGCCCCGGTCGCAGCAAACGCCTCCCCTGGCAGGGTCGTCCACGCGATCCTGTCGTTCTCCGCCAGCATCATGTTCGCCAGTGCGGTGCCGAGCAAGCGCGCGCTCGGCAGAGACTTGGTCATGTACACATGCTCTGCGACCAGCTTGAGGTCGGCACCAAGCTCCAGGAGCTCTCCAGCGACGTGCAACGCGTGCGAAGTGGTGTTGTTGAACCGGAAGCTCCCTGTGTCCGTGACAAGGCCGGTCATCAGGCACGTCGCCATGTCCGGGGTGATCTTCACCTCAGAATCGCGAAACAAATCCGTCAGGATCAGCGCCGTCGCCGACGACATCTCCGCCACGATCCGCAGGTCGCCCGGAGACTCATGCGGCTGGTGGTGGTCGATGACGACCAGGCGGCGAGCCTGCTCGAACACCTGCTTGAGCGGCCCCAGCCGGTCGAGCGCCTCCAGGTCCACGACGATCGCCAGGTCGGCCTCTCCTGAAGGAACCCGCGACAGGAGTCCTTCGCCCGGCAGGAACTTGAGGTACCGAGGCGTCTCGTGGTGGCAACACACCGAGACAGGTTTCCCGCGTTGCCGGACGGCCTCCGCCAACGCAAGGGCGGTTCCCAGGGCGTCCCCGTCAGGATTGATGTGAGTGCCGATCCAAACATTGCTCGCAGAATCGATCTCGTTGAGCAGGGCTGGGAGCATCTCGCGGATTTCTGCCGGGGAAAGCGAGTTCACCACGGCCTGAGTTTACAGTCTCCCCGACCAGCCGCTAGGTTCCGGACCATTCCGAGTCCTTGGCGGCAAAGTCTGGGTAGTCGATCGTCTCATAAAGTTGCTGGCGTGTGACCATCCTCTCCATCCATCCAGCCTGGGTGCCGCTTGCCAGCAGGTCGGCGTAAAAATCCTGGACGCTTTTGAGCATCACACGCAGGGCCGTGACCGGGAAGATGACCATCTGGTACCCCAACTCCTGGAACCTGCCTGCCGGGATCAGCGGGGTTTTCCCGAACTCGGTCATGTTGGCCAGCAGCGGGACGCCAGGCAGTCCGGAGCGGAACTCGGCAAACTCCTCCTCGCTCACCAACCCTTCCGGAAAGACTGCGTCCGCCCCTGCCTGGACATACGCCTTGGCACGGTCGATCGCAGACTCCAGCCCTTCCACCCCCCGTGCGTCTGTCCGGGCCACGACGACAAAACTAGGGTCGCTCTTGCTCGCGACGGCAGCCCTGATCTTGCCCGTCATGTGGGTGACCGACACCACGTCCTTACCGTCCAGGTGTCCGCACCGCTTGGGCGCGACCTGGTCCTCCAGGTGGATCCCCGCCAGACCGGCCCGTTCCATTTCAATGACCGTCCGAGCGACGTTCCACGCCTCGCCGAACCCTGTGTCGGCGTCGCACAGAACCGGCACAGGCGCGACCTGGCACGCCCTCGCCGCCGTCCCTGCCATCTCTTCCAGTGTCACCAAGGCAATATCAGGCAGCCCGGTGACGTTGTTCGTGATCGCCCCACCGCTCAGATAGACCGCTTTCGCCCCTTGCTTGTAGGCTGCCAGGGCAGTGAGGGCGCTAAAAGCCCCTGGCATCACCACGATCCCCTCGCCCCACAGGTTGCGGAGCGCTTGGCCGGGACTCTTGAGCGGCGGGTGGAGCATTCCACCAATTTACCGGAGGCTGAATGGGGAACATCAGTCTACCAGTAGGTTAGAATGTCCCTGTGGATGTCGTTGCGCTGGTTGTTGGTCTTTTGGGTGGGGCACTGATCGGGGTCTTGGCCGGATGGCTGATGGCCAAGCGCAAGTCGACAGAGACCGAGTCCCTGCTCGCCGCCGCCCAGCGGGAGAACAAGCTCGGGTCCGATCGCATCCAAAAAATCGAGGAAGAACTGGCCCAGGAGCGCAACACCCTGAGCGAGCTCAGGGTCCAGGCGGGCTCGGAGCGGGCCGAGTACGAACAACGCGACAAGAACCACCTGGAGAGGATCGAGTACCTGCAAAAGTTTGAGCAGAACCTCAAAGACTCTTTCCAGTCCCTCTCGACCGAAGTGCTCCACGGATCGACCGAACAGCTCCTGAAATCCGCCGAAGAGCTCCTCAAACAGCACAAAGAGAGGGCAGAAGGCGACCTTGACCTCCGCCACAAGGCCATCGAGTCGGTCGTCGGCCCGCTCAAAGAAAAGCTCGGGGAGCTCGAAGAGCTGAACCAGCACCTGGACCGGCGACGGGCCGAAGACCACCGCTCGCTCGAAGACCTTTTGGGCCGCCTCGACAAAGGCACCGGCCAGTTGATCACGGCCCTTCAGGGGTCGGGTTCATCGGGCAGGTTCGGCGAAATGACCCTAAAAAACCTGATGGAAATGGCCGGCTTGCTCGAAGGGACGGACTACTTCGCCCAGTCCACCGTCGAGACCTCCGCCGGAAAGGGCCGACCCGATTTCGTCGTGAGGATGCCAGGTGGAAGCGAGATCATCATCGACGCAAAGGTCAACGCGCGGAAGAACGAGCACGGGGTCCTGC
>CAZGER010000024.1:5488-11792 GCA_964524565.1 uncultured Chthonomonas sp.
GAGATCATCATCGACGCAATGGCCCCCGTCCAGGACTTTGAGGCCCTCGAAGACGAAGGACCGGAGAGTGACGCTCGCCCGAAGGCTCTGGCCACCAAGCTGCTGGGTTACGCCAAGGACCTCCGGGGCCGCGACTATGCCGGACGGGAGGACGCCCCCGACTTTGTGGTCATGTTCATCGCGTCAGAGTCCACGTACCGTCTAGCGATCCAAGGGAACCCGGACCTGGTCGGCAAGGCCCTCGAATACGGGGTTGTCATCGCCAGCCCGACCAACCTCCTGGGCCTGCTAAAAGTCGTGCAGTTCGGCTGGCGGCAAGAGCGTCTGGCGGTGGAGGCCAGGAACATCCAGAAGATTGGCAAGGACCTTTACGACGCGGTCTGTACCCTCAACGACCACTACTCCGAACTCGGAAGAAGGCTCTCTGGCGCGGTCAAGTCGTACAACGCGTTCGGCGGCTCACTGGAAAGAAGGGTGCTGCCCAGAGCGCGACGGATGAAGGACTCTGGTATCCAGGGCAAGGTCGACATCGCGGAGTTCGAGGCGATCGACGGCCCAGCCCAGGAACTCTCCTCCGCAGAGCTTCTCGGCGGGAACACGAAGTCGATCGGCACCGAACCAGCCAAAAGCGACGACGACCAACCCGGCCTATCGATCTAAGCCGCCCGACCCAGGAGCCAAGTCAGTTCCTGGCTTTTCGCAGGTCGAGCAAGAGCTCGTAGCTCAGGCCGTCCAGAAGGATCAGCTGGATCCAGTTCTTGAGCTTGTCGTCGTCGGACATCGCAGACGGGTCCGCCGACGGGTCGAAAATCCGCGGGTCAAAGGCGTTGGCGGCGGCTTTGCGCTGCCCCTCGTTCAGTTCCTTCTTCATAAAATCCAGGACCCTGGCAGTGTTGGTGCCCAACAGGACCATCCGACCGAGCTGGAACGCCTCCGACATCTTGCGGAGCTTGGCCTGGATCTCGTCGCTAGGGACTTTTTGCTTTTCCAGGCCCTCCTTGATCGCAAGGTCCACCTCCGCCTCGATCGTCTTCATGGTCTTGAGCTCGACAGCCTCAAGGTCTGCCTCTTGCTGGCGGGATTTTTCGATGATCGGCAGCAACTTCTCCAGCTGCTCCTTTGTGAACAGAACGGGCAAGATCTGGTTCAGCAGATCAAGCCGCCGAATCTTCTGCCCGATCCTCGTTGCGTCAGGGTTAGGCTGCTTCTGGAAGGGCGCCGGTGCAGAAAACGCTGCGGTGGCAAGAGCAAGCGCAAGGACAGTGACAGTCAGTTTCATTTATGGCTTTCCTGGTTCTCAGACGCGTTTTGCGCCGGAGCAGTTTCTGTGCTAAAGACGCGCTGGAATGTCCAGACACAGCCGACGACCTGCATTCCGACGAACGCCGATCCGGCCGCCATCGTCGCCACCCACGCCCACGGGACGAGCGAGTGGTCGACGATCGCCTGCCCCATGCTCACCAGCTTCATCGACCCGAGCATGAGGACAGCCCCGAAAACCATGAGGACGGAGCCCGCAAAGACAGAGTCAGGCTGGCACCGGCCCGACCTGGCCCATTTTCCAGCCCAGATCCCAACGGCGATCCACACCGCAAAGCTGACGCCGACCTGCGTCCAAAGCACGCACAGAATCTACCTCCCGCAGACCATGTGTCCCAATCGTGCAGAATCGAGGAAGTGGTGGTGGTTTACGGAACGGTCTGTTTGGACCGGATCCACCTTGTCCCGCGCCTTCCCAAGCAGGGCGGCTACGTTGAGGTGGAGAGGACTGTGGAGACAGTGGGAGGAGAGGCGTGGAACACCGCCTTTGCCTTGGTGCTTTGGCGGCACGATGCCCGGCTGGTCTCCAACTCTCTGGGGTCTGGACCACTCAAGGAAATGATCGCGGAGTCTCCCGTCCCGACCCCAGTCCGCTTGGACACGGACCATCCGTGCCCCGTGTGCGACATTTACGTGACCCCGAACGGTTCGCGAACGATGTTCGGCGAAGGTTTCGCCCAGATGGAAGAGCGATCGTCGGTCGATGGCCTCGACCTTGACGGGGCCGCCTGGATGACCGCAGACCCCAACCTTGGAAATACGTCCACCGAGGCGCTTCAAGCCGCGACGGACCATGGGGCAAAGCGCTACCTGATGGACTTTGGCCCGGATACCGACTATCTGCCCGGTGACTTTTGGCAGTCCAGCACGGACAGGTTCGGCAAGGTGGGGGACATCCAGGCGAACATCCGGTGGCTGGAGAAGTTCGTCAAGGACAAGCAGGTGTACGCCGTCCTGAGCGACGGGGCCAACGGGTTTGTCGCTGGCGGGTCGCAAATGGAGGTCAGGCACTTTCCACCTTATCCGGCGCCAGAGATCGTCGACAGCACCGGAGCGGGTGACGCGTTCCGTGCAGGAATGCTCCACGGTCTCGACCTAGGCTGGAACCTGGGCAAGTGCCTGGGGTTCGCGTCTGCCGCCGGGTCGCTGACCTGTCGGGAGATCGGCGCGACCTCTGGTCTACCGACCGAGGCTGAAGCGCTCGCACACATGGACTCGTACCCGCACGTCACCCACATGATCGAGGAGGGAGCAAGCTAGTGCCGAACAGATTTTCTAGGACCAGAGAAGACCACGCGACCGAAACCGCCGAGGACTATGTGGAGCTCATCCACGACCTGATCGCTGAGACCGGGGCGGCCCGCTCGTCGGAGATCGCAAAGCGTCTGGGGGTGAGCAAGGTCACTGTCAGCCAGACCCTCCAGAGGCTCTCGCGCGCCGGCCTGGTCGAAGCCGCCTCGTACCAGCCTGTCACCCTCACGCAAGACGGGATCAACCTAGCCGTGCGATGCAAAGAGCGTCACGAGACGGTCGTCGGCTTCCTGATGGCTCTGGGGCTCGACAAGGCTGTCGCCGAGGCCGACGCCGAGGGGATCGAGCACCACGTGAGCGAAAAAACCTTGGCCAAGTTCAAGGAGTTTCGGGACCGCTAGTCCCCGGCAGCCAGCCCTTTTTCTGCCAGACCAAGAAACACGCCGACGAGCAGGCCGCCGCAAGGGCCGCAGCAGCGACCGTGTCCAGCGGATAATGGACCCCGATGTAGACCCGGCTGAACGCGACCAGCGCAGCCCAGGCCGTCAGTGCCCAACCGATCCAGGCGTTTTCCTTGCCCGCGACCAGCCAGGCGACCATAAAGGCTATCGCAAAGGAGGTCGTCGAGTGGCCGCTCGGGAAGCTGGAGTCGCCGTAGATCGGTTCCAGAGGTTGCGCCCACGAGAAGTTGCTCGGCCGTTGCCGGTTGACGATCTCCCTCACCACCAGCCTCACAACACCCGAGCTCGCAAAAGCTGCGACGCACGCCAGGGCGTAAGGACGTGTCGCCCTGGGAAGGCAGAACAACAGCATCGCCGGAATCTGGAACGCACCGTGCCCCGTGTAGGTGACCAGCAGCATTGTTTGATCCAGCCAGTCCCTGTGCAATCCGAGGTGGATCGCTTTGAAGAGGTCACGGTCGAACTGCCACACTGTCAGCGATTGTATTCGAGTCGCCGCAACCGGGCCCGAATCCGTCCGAGGGCCATAATCTTGCTGAGATGTCAGAGCTGGAACTGAGGGCGGCCATCTGTGAGGTCGGGAGACGGCTATGGCACGCCGGGTTGGTCGGAGGCACAGAAGGCAACATCACCTGCAGGTTCGGCAAAGACCGCCTGCTATGCACCCCTTCCGGTGTCAGCAAAGGGCACTTGCGCCCGAACGAGATCGTCACGATCGACCTGAAAGGCAACCCGGTCGGTGGATCGGCTGCGCCGAGCTCTGAGATCGGGCTCCACTTGGCGTGCTACGACGAGCGTCCGGACTGCAACGCAGTCGTCCACGCCCACCCGCCGGTCGCAACCGCTTTCGGCCTGGCGGGGCGAGACATCCCGGACAACGTTTTGCCGGAGGCGGCGACAGTCCTTGGCAGCGTGGTCCGCATCGGGTTTGCCATGCCGGGGACCGACCAGGTCGCGCAGACCGTCCGACCCCACCTGGCCTCGGCCAAGACGTTCGTGCTTTCCAACCACGGCGCGTTCGTCCTGGGCAAAGACGTCCACGATGCTGGTCACCGGATGGAGACCCTTGAGAGGATCGCCGTCCTTGTCGAGACCGCCGAGCGGCTGGGCGGCGCCGTCCCACTGCCGAAAGCGGCGTTCGACGAGCTGCTCAAGACCTCGTTGCACGGGAGGCTGGACTGACCATGGCTTACCAGGCGCCCAGAGGTACCAACGACATCCTCCCCGGACCGCTCCCTAACAGCCCAGCGTTCGAGTCCCACCGCTGGCAGTGGATCGAGTCGACGTTCCGCGACCTGGCAGGGCTCTACGGATACGGCGAGGTGCGCACCCCCGCCTTTGAGGACAAGGAGCTCTTCCTACGGTCGAGCGGCGAGACCAGCGACGTTGTCGACAAGGAGATGTACGAGTTCCTAGACCGTGGCGGCCGCGAACTGGCACTCAAGCCGGAAGGGACCGCCCCTGTCATGCGCGCCTACTTGGAGCACAAACAGTACGCCGCGGGCGGCATCGTCCGCTATTGGTACCTCACCCAGAGCTTCCGGTACGGTCGCCCAGGGAAGGGCAGGTACCGACAGCTGCACCAGCTGGGCCTAGAACTCATCGGATCGACGTCACCCCGGGCCGACGCTGAGGTGATCGAGGTCACGGACAGGTTCTTTAGCACGATCGGACTGCCCCACAAGATCGGGGTCAACTGCATCGGTAGGCCCGAATCCAGGGGCAGGTTCTCCGAGGCTATCCTGGGCACCTTCGCAGGATGGCTCTTGGACCAGGACGATGAGACCAGGGCCAAAACGACCAAGAACCCCTTTCGCCTCCTGGACTCCAAGAGCCCCGAGATCCAGCAGATCGCCCAGGAAGTGCCGGACATCGGGGACTTTCTTTCTGACGAGAGCAAGGAACACTTCGCTGGCGTGCTGGGCGCGCTCGAAGAAGCTGGCGTCGCGTACGAGGTGGACCGCTCGATCGTGCGCGGCCTGGACTATTACACGGACACAGTCTTTGAGTTTGTCAACACCGACTTCGGCGAGACGCTCTCACTGTGCGGGGGCGGAAGGTACGACGGGCTCGTGGCCCAACTGGGTGGCCCGCCGACACCGAGCGTCGGCGTCGGGATCGGCGTTGAACGGTGCCTCCTGACACTCTCGCAATTGGGGCATAAAATTCCAGAACCCCGCCTCACGGCATACATCATCGCAGCATCAGACGACGCCTGGGGACCTCTCCAGGAACTCGCGGCAGAGCTCAGGGCGGCCGGCGTCTCTTGCCAGACAGACCTGGATCGTGCAAAGCTCAAGGGGCAGTTCAAACAAGCGGACAAATCCCGTGCGCTGTTTGCCCTGATCCTGGGGGACGACGAGCTTGCATCTAACCAGGTCACAGTCAAAAACTTGACCACAACAGAGCAAGTCAGCATCAAACGGTCGGGAATTGTCCAATGGCTCAAAGAAAACATCTAGTTTTTGCCCTGATCGGTACCGGCCTTGCTGGGATCGGGTCAGCCCAAAACCCCGACGTGGCAGTCTTCTTGGACCTGCGCCCGACCCTCACGTTCGGCGCAGGATACGAGACCAAATACGCCTGGTACGACCTGGCAGGCAGGCCGAGCCTTGCCGGGGTCAACCTGGTGCTCCCGAACGGCAACCGGGCGTACGTCGCCCAGCGCCTGCAGCGGATGCCAGGGACCGCCGACCCGGACTCCATCGACGAGTACTACCTGGAGGACACCGGCCGGTGGCGGATCGGAAAGCAGACACTCCCGTTCGGCAGCCGGACGATGATGTCGGAAAAGGTCGCCGCGATCCGCTTTGACTCACGCTTGCTTGTCAGTGCCCTGCCGTTTCAGGTCGCCTACTGCGACGCTGGCCCGGGAAGGGAGCGGGGCGTGGTGTTCCGGGTCGGACGGGGTGTCGGCGTCAGCGGCGCGTTTGGCAACAACTTTGGTATCCAGGCTTCGTCTTTCACTCAGTTCCGGACACCTTCCGACTCACCGGGCAAGGGTCGTGGACACCGGCAGGCATTGGGGCTGGACGCTACCGTCCCCGTGCGGAACGGCGAGTTCCAGGCCGAGTACGTCGGACTGCGTTCTGGCGAGACCGCCCTGGACCTTTCCAAGGACCTGACCGACCTGAGGTTCGTTTACTACGTCCCCGGTTCTCAATCGACCCTGATCGTCGGCTGGAGCAGGGATTGGACGGATGGCGCAGACTTTTTCAGGGTCGAAGGGGAGTTCTCCCTGGCCAACAAGGTCCGGCTCGTGCCATTCGTCC
>CAZGER010000025.1:0-11605 GCA_964524565.1 uncultured Chthonomonas sp.
CGTCAGCATTCGGCTGGCTCCGGTTAGGGAGAGTCCGACGAAGACGTACATGGCCCAGAGGACGAACTTTTTCCCTTGCTTTTCTTGGGGGTAGAGGACCTCGGTGATCGCGACGTTGGCGAGGACGACCCATGCGCTGACGAGGAACATGGTGCCGAAGGCGGCGTGCTGCACGAACTCGGGGTACGCCCAGAGGGGGAGGGAGACGTTGCCCCAGGGGAAGGCGATCATGGGGACGTAGGCACGGAATCCCTCGATGCCGGCCCAGACGATGGGGACGAGCCAAACGGCGTTCCTTCGGTAGCAGGCGTTGATAAGCCATCCGACGAGGCCGTAGAACCATCCGGCGAGGAAGGACGTGACGACGATGGGGACGAGGGCGAGCCAGAAGTTATCGACCCATTTGTTGACGAAGATGACGACCCACGCCATCTGGTAGCCGAAGTAGAGGACTCCGAAGGTGTAGCCGGACCGGAAGGCGTACTTGGGGGTGCCGTCTCGGAGCCGTTTGAGCCAGGGGACGAGGGCAGCGAAAACGAGGAAGGAGAGGCTGACCGGCGGGAAGGCCAGAGCGAGGAGTCCGGCGCTGAGGAGCGTCGGCCAGAAGTCAGCGAGTTTGTTCTTCATCGACTGTCCCTAGGTGAGAAACATCGGAGAGGGCTGAAACGATCCAGTGCCCGTTTTCTCCGGGGACCAGTTCGGTGACGGAGGCGTTGTAGAAGGAGTACGCCTGGGAACGGGAGATGTCCTGGCCGGTGAGTCGGCACAGGATCTGTCGGCAGGTGCCACCGTGGCTGACGACGACGGTCGGGCCGGGGGCTTGGAGGATCGTTGGGATGACGGTTCCGATCCTATCCCAGACGTGTTGCCAGGACTCTCCGCCGTTTGGGGCGACCTGGTGGCGTGGGACGCCGAGCTTGGTTGCGGCTTTCTCGATCCATTCTCCGACCTCGTTCCAGGGCTGGCCTTCGAGGTCGCCGAACGTGCGTTCTCTGAGGAGCGGGGTGGCCTGGACCTGGGCGCCGATCGCGTTTGCGAGGGGTTGGACGGTTTGGACGCAGCGTTTGAGGTCGCTGGAGAAGATGGACCTGACGCCTTGGTCTTTGAGCCTGGCGGCGAGGCGGTCTGCCTGTTCGCGCCCGGTGTCATCGAGTTCTGTGTCGGTGTGTCCTTGGGCGATGCCGCGTGCGTTCCACTCGGTTTGTCCGTGGCGCACGAGGTAGATCCGCATGGAGGGGTTTATACCGTCCACAGGTTGGCGGCCAGGTTTTCTTTGCCTGTGTCGGCGATGTTGATGAGTCCGATCTTGAGGATGCGGACGGGGGCGGGGACGACAGCCTGGCACATGACGACGGCCTGTTCTTGGAGAGGGTTGACGGACTGGACATAGCCGAGTCCGAAATCCTCGCCGTTTTCGTGGGCGAAGCTGCAGACGAGGCCGTTGTAGGCGAGGGGATCGACGAGTGAGAGCCTGGTGGCGTGGGTGAGGTCCATTGCCCGCCTGACCTCGTTCTCTTCGATGTTGCGGTCGGTGACGACGTGGAGGACACCGCCGGAGATCTCGGCGTAGTCGGGGAAATCGTCGTGGCGCAGGCGGGTGCCGCTGCCGAGCCTTGCGCCTTCTATGGCGACGTTGGAAAGGTCGAGTTCGTGGGTGGCGCAGTTTTCGATGAGTTCGAGCCACCTTGCCCTTCGCTGCGCCTGTTGGACGAGGGGCGGGAGTTCTTCTGGGAGGGGGACGGTCTCTGCGCCGACGGGCCAGGGTTGGCGTTCGAGGCGGGTGGACTCTGGGACGAGCACGGTCTTTGGCTGGAGGACGTGGGCGATGCCGAGGGCGAGCTGTCTGAGGACGGGTGAGGGCCGGAGGGGGAAGGTGAGGACGACCGGGTCGTTTTTGGCGGACCGGAGGAGGGCGGCGGAGGCAGCGAACCACGCGACGGGGTTCTTTTGGACATCGAGGGTGCCGACGAGCCGCCAATCGACGACTTTTCCGGCCCTGACAAGGAGGCAGCGGGCGGGGGGGCCGTGGTCTGCGTTGGCAGGATCGAGGACGATGAGGTCTCGGTCTTGGAGGTTTGCGCGGAGCCAGTCTCGCCAGGACCACTTGTGGTGTCCGACCAGGAGGGTTGGCACGGGCTCAGTCCTCGCGTTCGGCGCTTGGTCTGGCGCGAAGCTTGGCCCATTCCCTGAGTTCAGCGATCTCTTCGGACATCATTCTGCTGAGGGGGACCTGGGCGTCTGCCTCGTCTTTGATGTCTTTGTGGGCGAGTTCCCTGCCTTCGAAGAAGGCGTGGTTGAGGGCGCTGATGACGAGCTGTTCGATCTCTGCCCCGCTGAAGCCGTCTGACGCTTCGGCGAGGCTGGCGACCTTGTACTTTTTGGGGTCGCGGTTGCGCTTTTTGAGGTGGATGGCGAAGATGTCCTCCCGTTCTTTCTTGTCGGGGAGATCGGTGAAAAAGATCTCGTCGAAGCGTCCTTTGCGGAGGAGTTCGGGAGGGAGCGCGCTGACGTTGTTGCCGGTCGCGATGAGGAAGACGGGTTTGGTCTTTTCTTGCATCCAGGTGAGGAAGGTGCTGAAGACGCGGGCGGTCGTGCCGCTGTCGCTGACGCCGCCGTTCATGCCGGCGAAGCCTTTTTCGAGCTCGTCGATCCAGAGGAGGCACGGTGCGAGGCTTTCGGCTATCTTGATGGCTCGGCGCATGTTTTGCTCGCTTTGACCGACGAGGCTGCCGAAGATCCTGCCGACGTCCATCTTGAGCATGGGGAGGTTCCAGGCGCTGCTGACGGCCTTGGCGACGAGAGACTTACCGCAGCCCTGCACGCCGATGATGAGGATGCCTTTGGGGTAGGGGATGCCGAAGTCTCTGGCGGCGTCGGTGAAGGACTTTGAGCGTTTGACGAGCCAGTCTTTGAGGAGGTCGTGTCCGCCGACATCGTTGAGCGAGTTGATGGCGGGATAGAACTCGAGCATCCCGGTCTTGCGGACGATCTGTTTTTTTTCCTCGATGATCTGGTCGACGGAGAGGGCTTTTTTCTCGACGAGGCTTCGGGCGAGTGCGCTTTCGATCTCTTCGGCGGTGAGCCCTTGGGCTCCGCGCACGATGGCTTCCCTTTCGTCGTCGGTGAGTTTGACGTTGAGGCTCTTGTTGTCCTTGACGGCGCTGATGGCGTCGTCGAGGAGTGTCTCGATGTCTTCTCGCTCGGGGAGGGGGAACTCCAGGACGGTGACGTCCTTTTCCAGCTCGACCGGGAGGGTCATTTGGGGCGAGACGAGGATGAGGGTCTGGGCTTTTCCTCTGAGCCTTGTCGAGAGGTCCCTGAGGAGGCGGATGACCCTTGTGTCTTTGAGATAGGGGTGGAAGTCTTTGAGGAGGAAGACGGTGAACTCGGCGGACTCGTGGATCTGGGCGAGGGCTTCGAGTTCTCCTGGGAGGCTGGTGGACTTGACCGGCCCTTGGGCCCTTCTGACGACGGGCTGCATGCCCTGGGTGACGCTCCAGGTGTGGATGTTCCTTTTGAGCTTTTCTGCGACCTCGCGGACGGCTGCCTCGACGCGGGCTTCTTCCCATGACGAGACAAAGATGATCGGGTATTTGGCACGGACGAGCACCTCTATCTCGCGGACGGCATCCATTGTGTGAATCTACCTTGGCTTTCCCAGATTGGTTTTGCCTGACGGACCTAGGGGTTTGTTGCGGCAGTCGCGGTGGGCACGTCTAAGAGGTGTATGAAAGCCATTTTTGCATTGGGCGCAGTGTTGGCGGCCCCGCTTGCGATGGGGCAGATCCAGAGCTTGGACCAGACGGCCAAGGGTGGCGGGTCGCTGGACGTTTCTGGCCGTGGCAAGGCGAACGTGACCGAGGTCCGGGTGATTGCCAGGCGGGACGGTGACTTTGAGATCAGGGTTTTGACGACGCGTTGGTGGGTCGGCCGGGGGACGTGGGACGACAACCGTGGGCGGATCAGTTTTCGGCTGTACACGTGGGACGGTTACCAGGCGGACGGTAGCGGTTCGGTCGATCTGACGAACCGGGACCGGGTGGAAGAGGCCTCGTTCGACGTGCGCTCTGACGGGCGGAGCGTGAAGCTGCGGTTCGAGCAGGGCGACTATTACTCTGGCAACCCATACGGGTTTTCGATCAAGAAGACCGAGGACGGTTCTGGGAACTGGTCGGGGACGGACGTTTCCCGCGACCGGATGCGGAAGGCGCGAGTCGACCTTCGGAAAGAGGGTGACGGTTGGGTGAGTTTTACCGGCGACCGGACCCACGAGTTCCGGGTGCGGTGGAGCGGGCAGGGCGACCAGTTGAAGCTCGAGGTTTTTGAGGGGCCGGACAAGCGGCGGTGGTCGGGTTCTGGGTTCGTACGGTTGAGCCGGGACAGAAAGTCGTTCACGGAGGTGACGATCTCTGCCAGGAGCGAATCGACGAGGGAGCGGGACCAGTTCCAGGCGTCGTTCCGGACGGGTCTGCGGCCTTCGGATGCGCCTTGGGGCCCTGGCAACCAGGTTCCTGGCGCTGGCGGGAACCTGCCTTCGTTCTTTGAGATGAACGAGTCGAAGAAGGGTTCGGGCGACTGGTCTTGGTTCGGTCGGGAGCCGGTGCGGGCGACGACTGTCAGCGTGAAGCTGGACCGTGGCGGCCGGGCGGAGATCAGGATCTTTGCAGGCAGGGACGGCGCGAGGTTCACGGGGACGTGGCGGGTCGACCGGGGCTACCGCGTGCGGCTGGACGTGACGGACTGCGAAGGGCAGGGCCGGTGCTCTGGGACGGGGTGGGTTGATATCGCTTCGACCAGGCGCGACTTTGACCGTATCGTTTTGGAGGGGTTTGTCGGCAACGGCCGGTTCAAGCTTGACTTTAAGACGAACTGAGGTCGGCCCATTCGATTTGGGCTTTGGGACGTACAATCGAGTTCCATGCCCTTTGTCTCGGTCTCTGACGCGATAGGTCTGCTTCGCGATGGCAAGATGGTCATCGTTGTGGACGACCCTGACCGTGAGAACGAGGGTGATTTGATCATGCTGGGCGAGCACTGCGACGCCGCCGCGATGAACTTTATGATCATGCACGGGCGGGGTGTGCCGTTCATCAGCACGACTCCGGGCCGTCTTGAGGAGCTTGGGGTGCCGATGATGACGAAGGTCAACACGGCTCGTCGGGGGACTGCGATGGCGGAGACGGCGGACGCCGTCCACGGGACGACGACAGGGGTTTCTGCGGCGGACCGGGCGATGACGGTGAAGGTCTTCTGCGACCCTGGTTCGAGGCCGGACGCGTTGATGCGTCCGGGGCACATGCTGGTTTTGCGGGCAGAGGAGGGGGGCGTTTTGCGCAGGGCGGGGCACACGGAGGCTTCGGTGGACCTGGCGCGGCTTTCTGGCAGCCAAGAGGTGGCGGTGGGCGTGGAGATCGTCGGGGACGACGGCGAGATGCTTCGGCTGGGAGGCGGTCTGGAGGCGTATGCCGAGGCCCACGGACTGAAGATCATGACGATCGCCGACCTGATCACCCATCGTCGGCGGACGGAGAACCTTGTTAGGCGGGTGAGTGGGCCGATCGATTTTCCGACCAAGTACGGGAGGTTCTCGCTTTACTGCTACGAGACGGACGTTGAGCCGGACCCGTTTTTGGCGATCGTGAAGGGGGACGTTTCGGACGGCGGGCCGACGTTGGTGCGGGTCCACAGCTCGTGCCTGACGGGGGACATTTTGGGTTCGTTACGGTGTGACTGCGGCGACCAGTTGGCGGCGGCCTTGGAGATGATCGAGGCTGCGGGGAAGGGTGTCGTCCTGTACATCGCGCAGGAGGGGCGGGGGATTGGGATCGTGAACAAGCTGCGGGCGTACGCCTTGCAGGACGAGGGGATGGACACGGTGGAGGCGAACGTCGCATTGGGCTTCAAGCCGGACCAGAGGGACTACGGGCTTGGTTCGCAGGTGTTGTACGACCTTGGCATCCGGAAGATGCGGTTGATCTCGAACAATCCGGCCAAGCGTGCTGGTTTGCAGGGTTTTGGGCTGGAGATCGTGGAGTCGGTGCCGATCAAGACGGAGCCGACGGAGCACTCAGCGCGCTATATCCAGACCAAGAAAGAGAAGCTCGGCCACACGATTTAGCGGCGTGTCACTTGATGGACACGTAGATGTCGGTGCGGATGTCTTTGGGCTCGACCTGTGTGCTGTCGTTCATGTAGAGCTCGAAGCAGAGTCCGTCGTCGGGGACCATTCCGCCCTCGGCGAGTTCGGTGGCGTAGAGCTGTTGCCACGCCTCACCGAGACCTTCGTAGGGCCCGAGGTGGGTTTTTTGGGCGTAGGTGCCGAAGGGGACGTCCAGGACGGTGACTTCGGGGCCTTGGACGGTCTGTCCGTGGGCGATTTGGACGCCAGCGTAGGACCTGAGGTTCTCGGCAGGAACGTTGGCGGGGTCGTCCATGTAGAAGGCGCCGAATGGGCCAGCCGGCTCAAAGTCGTTGGCTTTGATCCAATCGCAGAGCCTCTCGAACGCTTTGCCGATGGTGGGATAGGGGCCGATGTGGGTGAGACAGGCAAACTTCATCGGTCCAGCGGTGACTGGTTGAACTGCCATGTCCGAAGTATATGCGAGATTTAGACGTTAAGGCCCTTTGTCAGGACCCCGTCGACGGTTCTCCAGATTGACATGGGGTTGCCGTCTTTGAGCTCGTCGGGGAGGACGGACTGGGGTGCGTCTTGCCAGCAGACCGGCTTGACCCAGCGGAGGACGGCATCGGTGCCGACGGAGGTGAACCGGGAGTCGGTGCTGGCGGGGTAGGGGCCCCCGTGTTGGGTGCTTGGGCAGACTTCGAGCCCGGTGGGAACCCCGTTCCAGACGATACGTCCGACCTTGTCTTGGAGGGCGAGGCTGAGCCGGGCGGCGGTTGTTTCGTCCGCTTCGGCGGCGTGGACGGAGGCGGTGAGCTGTCCTTGGACGGAGCCTGCGATTTCGAGGAGCTGTTCGAGAGTGTCGCAGTGGACGGCGAGGGTGGTGGGGCCGAAGAGCTCTTCTGCCAGGTGCGGTTCGGCCAGGAACCTTTCGCCGGTGACCTGGAAGACCTCTGGGGCGACCTGGCATCCTGACGCTGTCGAAGCGGTTGGGGGGTTGATGCGGAGGGTCGAGCGTTCGGCGAGTCCGGCGCGGTAGGACTCGGCGATGGTGGGGGTGAGCATCGTGCCGGGCGGGGTCGCTCCGACGAGGGCGGCGAGGTTCTCGACGAGTTGTTCGAAGCCTGTCCCTTTGAGGCCGAGGACGAGTCCGGGGTTTGTGCAGAACTGTCCGACGCCGACTGTGACGGACGCGGCGAGGGTCTTTGCTATGTCGTCGGCCCGTTGCTGGACGGCGCCGGGAAGCACGAAGACCGGGTTGACGCTGCCCATTTCTGCAAAGACGGGGATGGGGACTGGTCGGGCGTTGGCGAGGTCGAACAGGGCCCTTCCTGCGCGCAGGGAGCCGGTGAACCCGACTCCGGTGATGGAAGGGTCTGTGACGAGCGTTTGGCCGGTTTCGACGCCACCGTGGACGAGGGAGAACACTCCCGGGTGGAGCTTGCACCTTTTGACCGCATGGTTGATCGCGCGGGCGACGAGCTCGGACGTGCCGGGGTGGGCGGGGTGGGCTTTGACGACGACGGGGCATCCGGCGGCGAGGGCAGAGGCGGTGTCGCCTCCGGCGACGGAGTAGGCGAGGGGGAAGTTGCTGGCCCCGAAGACGGCGACCGGGCCGATTGGGACAAACATCCTTCGCATGTCGGGCTTGGGGAGCGGTTCTCGGTTCGGTTGGGCGTGGTCGATCCTTGCAGAGAGGTAGGCGCCCTCGCGGACATGGTCGGCGTAGAGCCGCATTTGGTTGCAGGTGCGGGCGCGCTCTCCGTTGAGTCTGGCTGGGGGGAGGGCGGTTTCTTGGGTGGCCCGCTGGGTGAGGGTCTCGGCGATGGCCTCGATCTCTTCGGCTATGGCGTAGAGGAAATCTGCCCTTTGTGCGCGGGATGTCTGTCGGTAGGGTTCGAAGGCTTGGCGGGCGGTGGTGCAGGCGTTTTTGACCTCGTTGGCGGTCGCGTTGTGGAACGTCGGTCCGGTGAGGGCGTTCGCGGTGGGGTCAAAGGCCTGGAACACTTGGTCGCCTTCTGTTGAGTCGACGCCTGCGATGATGTTTGATCCGGTGAGCATTTTATTTGAACCTCTCTGGTGCGAACGCTTGCACAGGTAGCTGTAATGTTTCCCCAAAAACGCCTTGAGCGACCAGGCAGCCTGTGACCGGGCCGAGGGAGAGCCCAAGCATCGCGTGTCCTGTGGCGATGTGGAGGTTGTGCCAGGTTTGTGAAGGGCCGATGAGGGGGAGCCCGTCTGGCGCGCATGGGCGGTGCCCGACCCAGACGGTGGCGGGGTTTGAGACGGCCTCTTTTGACTTTTGGGCGTAGGCGGGGAGGGTCTTGGCGACGGCAGCGGCCATTCCTTTGGCCCGGGCCATGTTGGGTCGGTGGGACCAGATGCCGATCTCCATTGTGCCAGCGAACCGGACCGACTGGCCCATTGTGGTGACGGCGACGCGTGAATCCATGAAGACCATAGGGGTTTGGGGCGGGTCGGCGGGGGCGGGGACCATGAACGACTGTCCCCTGCCGGGCACGACGGGGAGGTGAAGTCGCAGGTTCTTGGCGAGGCGCCCGGCCCAGGCTCCGTTTGCGAGGACGAACGCGTCGGCGGTGTAGCGTTCTCTGCCGATAGCAGCTCGGATGTTGCCTGTGGCGAACTCGAAGGAGCCGATGGTGTCTGTGACGAACTCCACCTTTTGGCGGAGAAGGTGTGCCTGGAGCGCTTCGACGAGGATCTCTGGTTCGATGTGGGCGTCGCAGTGGTAGCGGACGGCGCCCTTTGCGTTGATCTCGGTGCCGACGAGGGCTTCGCACTCTTGGGCAGTGAGGACGGAGGAGTCAAGGCCGAGGGAGGCGGCTTGTTCGGCGGTGTGGGCCTCGTGGTCGAGGGTCTTGGACGATTCGCAGACCATGAGGGACCCGTTTTGGTGGAGGGTCGTGCCAAGTTCTTGGGAGAGGGCGACGTGTTCGGCGAGTCCTGCGAGGCCAAGATCGCGCATGACGGGGAGGTTCCGGTCGACGTTTAGCTGGCTACAGTTCTTTGCGAAGGCCAGGAGCCACGGGAGAGAGGTTGGCCGGAACCCGAGTGGGCCTGACGGGTTGAGGCTAAGCCTTGCGCCGAGGGCGACCATTCCGGGCGAGGCGAGGGGGACAATGTGGCTGGGCACAACAATGCCGGCGTTCCCCCAGGAGCACCTGTCTTTGTGGGTAGGTGCGGGGTCGATGACGGTGACGCTCGCCCCTCGTTTGACCAGTTGATGGGCGCAGCTGAGGCCGACGATGCCGGAGCCTATCACGCAGACTTTCATCGCTTTTGCTCGGAGGTGAAGCCCCAGATCAGGGGGTCGGACTCTTGAAAGTGGAGGGTTGACTCGGCGGTGACGTAGGCGGTGCCGGTGACCGTCGGGAGGACTTGACCTTCGACCATTTGGTAGGTGGCTGTGAAGGTGCTACCGGTGACGGACTCTTGGATCCAGGTTTGTCCCGGTTGGAGCCTGCCTTCGGCGGCGAGGCAGGCGACTTTGGCGGATGTGCCGGTCCCGCAGGGTGAGCGGTCGTAGGCGGCGCCGGGGCAGAGGACGAAGTTTTTGCCAGAGTTGGGGCCGTGGGGGCCTGGGGCGGTGAGTTCGATATGGTCGATGGGGCTGCCGTTTTCGCCGGTGACGCCTTGGTCGGCAAGGGCTTTGTCGATCTGGATGCAGAGGTCGGTGAGTGGGCGGACGCGGGAGAGGGCGATCTCTTGGCGGTGGTCGGAGCAGAGGAAGAACCAGTTTCCGCCCCATGCGATGTCTCCGGTAACCATTTGACCATTTGGTAGATTGACCTGGACGCCTTTGGCGAGCCTGCGGCAGGGGACGTTTTGGAAACTGACCGAGGCATCGCCGTGGATGTGGGCGGTGACGGGTCCGCAGTTGGTCTCTATGCGTAGGTCGCCGGTTGTGGCGGTCCCGAGGTGGCGGAGGGTCTCGGCGAGTCCGATGGTGCCGTGCCCGCACATGTTGAGGACTCCGACGTTGTTGAAGAAGACGACGCCGACGTTGCAGGTGGGGTCGATGGGTTCGGTGATCCAGGCCCCGACGAGGACGTCCGAGCCGCGTGGCTCGCAGGCGATGCCTTGTCGGAGGCTATCGAGGCGGGTGGCGAGGTCGTTGCGTTTATCGGCGATGGTCGAGCCTTGGAGGGGCGGGCCTTGGACGACGCAACGGGTCGGCTCTCCGCCGGTGTGAGAATCGACGACCTTGACGACCATATGGTTAGTTTGTCACCGGTTCTGGGACAATGGGGCGGTTCGCGAGGGCCTTTTCCACGGTGGACTCGACGATCGAGCGCTCTGGGCCGGTGAGCGGGAGCCTAGGTGCGCGGACGCGCTCGTTGCCGAGACCGACCATTTGAACGGCGAGCTTAATGTTTTGTACGAACTTGGTGCCGACATCGAGGTGGAGGAGGGGGGTGTACCACCGGTAGAGGTCTCGGGCCTCTTGCCACTTGTTTTGGACGATGAGGTTCCAGAGGTGTTGGTTTTCTTTGGGGAAGGCGAGGCCTATGCCGGCGATCCAGCCGGTGGCGCCGAGGGCGGCGCACTCGAGGGCGAGGTCGTCCACCCCGGCAAAGACGGTGTATCGGTCACCCACTTGGTTGAAGATGTCCGTGACCCTTCTTGTATCGCCGCTGGATTCTTTGACGGCGACGAAGAGTTCTTCGGCGGCCATTTCTTCTAGCATCTCTGGAGTGATATCGACCTTGTAGGCGAGGGGGTTGTTGTAGACGATGATGGGCTTTTGGGAGGCGTGGGCGACGGCTTTGAAGTGGGCGAGGGTCTCTTGCCTGTCGGAGTGGTAGACCATCGCCGGGAGGACCATGAACCCGTCGGCCCCGGCGGTCTGGGCGACTTTGACGTATTCGCAGGCGAAGCGGGTGGTGAGCTCGCTGACGCCGCTGACGACGGGGACCCGACCTGCGCTGGTGTTGGCGGCGAGCCTGACGACCTCGAGTTTTTCTTCGCGGGTGAGGGTGTTGTTCTCGCCGAGGCTTCCGAGCATGACGAGTCCGGCGACGCCGCTCTGGAGGAGGGCTTCGATATGGGCTGCCGTCGCATCGAGATCGAGCGAGAGGTCTGGTTTGAACTGGGTAGTGACTGCTGGGAAGACGTCTCGCCAGGGCATGGGTGGAATCTACCTTGGGAGGTGTGCGGGCTCGGGGGCACTGGGTTGCAGGCCGGGATTGTTAGCCCGTCTTTTCAATTGTATTTGCGACAAAACCTGTACAATCGGAGCATGGCCACCCATCTTGGGGCACAAGTGTCAAGGGTACTGAACGTGGTCGGTTATTGCCTGGCAGTCATGGGTGTTGTCCAGGTTTGTATCCCGCTTTTTTACTTGATCTGTTCGCAAGTCAGTTTGTTGCTGGTGCCGGAAGGAGAGCGAATGTACTTGACCATGGATGTTCGATGGTCGCGGTTTTTGGAGAGCCTCTTCTCGCCGGTTTTAGCCTGGCAGGG
>CAZGER010000026.1:0-4009 GCA_964524565.1 uncultured Chthonomonas sp.
GGCTGCGAGTTCGAGCGTGTTGCCCCATGTGGCGATGGTGATGTCGGAGCCTTGTTGGACGCCTCGGGCCTTGCCG
The DNA here is from genome assembly GCA_964524565.1 of uncultured Chthonomonas sp. Lineage (GTDB taxonomy): Bacteria > Armatimonadota > Fimbriimonadia > Fimbriimonadales > Fimbriimonadaceae > UphvI-Ar2. The sequence goes on from CAZGER010000026.1 coordinate 77, forward strand.
AAGGGGACGGGTTCGAACTTGGTGACATCGGCGCGTTTGCGGAAGATGTGCTTGGGGACGAGGATGAGGTGGGCATCGTCGCCGTGGGCGGCGGTCCAGAAGAGGCCAGCGGCGTCTTCGGGGGTGCTTGGGACGGCGATCTTGATATAGGGCGTGTGGGCGAAGTAGGCCTCGTTGGACTGGCTGTGCCAGAGCGATCCTCCGGGCAGGTACGCGCCGTATGGGGCGTAGAGGACCATTGGTGTCGGCCAGTCGCCGAAGGAGCGCCAGCGCGTGGTGCTGATGTTGGACATGATCTGGTTCATGGCCGGGCAGAAGAAGTCGACGAACTGGATCTCGAAGAGGGGTTTTTTCCCGTAGGCGGACATCCCGACGGCGACGCCGATGATGGTGGCCTCGGCGAGGGGGGAGTTGAAGACCTGGTTGGGGAAGGCGTCGCTGAGCCCTTCTGTGATTTTGAAGACGCCACCTTTGGGGTCTTCGACGTCTTCTCCGAAGATGACGACATCGGGGTCGTCGGCGACGATCTTTTTGAACGTCCGGTTGATGGCATCGACCATCGTTTGGTTGCCGGTCTCGACGGGCGGGGTGGTTGCCTGTCGGTCTTCACCCCAGCCGTGGAGGTAGATGTCGGCGGGGTCCGGGTCTTCGGCTGTTTCGGCTTTGCGGTAGGCCTCATCGACCTCGGCGACGATTTCCTCTTGCATCTGGTCGAAGCGTTGCTCGGTGAGCTGTCCGGCTTCGATGAGTTCGTTTTTGAGGAGGACGATGGGGTCCCTTTTGAACATCTCGTCGAGTTCGTCCTGGTCGCGGTAGACGCGGTGGTCGTCGGAGGATGTGTGGCTGCTGAGCCGGTCGAGGTCGAACCACATGAGTGTGGGGCCTTCTCCGGCCCTGGCTTTTTCGGCGGCCTTGCCAAAGCTTTCTAGGACTGTGTCGACCTTGCGTCCGTCGCACTTGACGACGTGGTCGGTGGCGATGATCCCCGGGATGTTGAGGGCCATGAACTTCTCGGTGGGTGTCGAGATGCCGTACTTGTTGTCCTCGATGGCGAGGATGAGTGGGAGTTTTTCTTGGACGGCGAAGGCCCACGCCTCGAAGAACTCGCCCTGCCTCATGGCGGCATCGCCGACGGTGGCGACGACGAGGGTGTCTTTTTTATCGAGCTGCATGGCCCAGGCGGTCCCTGCGGCGGGGATGAGTCCACCGCCGGTGGGGGTGCAAACGCTCATGACATTGAGCCTTCTACTGCTGTAGTGTCCGGGCATTTGTCTGCCTCCGCTACTGCTTTGTTTTTTGGCGAAGTAGGCGAGTGCGAGCTCGTCTGTGGTCATGCCGCGCGCGAGCATGAGTCCCCTGTCGCGGTAGTAGGGGTAGATCCAGTCGTCCTCTTTCATGAGGTGGGCCATAGCTCCGAGGGCCTCGTGCCCCATTCCGCTGACCTGGAACCATCCTTTGCTCTGCCTGAGGAGGATTCCTTCGCGGCGGTCTCCTTCCCGGCTTGTCATCATCATGCGCAGGAAGTCGAGTTTGACCAGTGGTTTAGTGAATGAAAGAGCTGACATTTTGTGGCACCGATTCGTCGTTGAACCCAGGTTGGCTTGGACGGCCCCCCAAGGGGGATTATAACCAAGGGTGGTGATGGCGCCGGGATGGGCCCTTTAGTGGTGGAGGAGGTCGGCGAGCCTTTTGACCTGTCCGGACGGTGTGACGGCGAGGTTTCCGCCTGGTCTTTCCGGTGAGGGGGCCAGTTGGGCGGGGTTTCCGAAGGCGTTCCTGGATAGGTCGCTGGAATCGAAGACTATGGCGAGTCCTGGGGTGGTTTCAAGCTCTGTGAGGTTCGCGCCCTGGGCTTCGGGGTTGAAGGCGTAGCCGTAGGCCTGCCGGTTGGCCTCGACTGCGGCGGGTGAGCGAAGTTTCTTTTCGGCCTCGCCTTCTTTGAGGTCGGCGGTTTGGAGGTAGGGCCAGAGGGCGTCCATCCAGGTTTCTGAGAGCGGGAGGGCGCCTTCACTCTCTTGGTACATCAGGAGGGCTTGGTGAATGGCTTTGAGGTTGTCGGTGTTGGTCCCGTGGTAGTCGGTTTTTTTCTGGGGCTGGAAGACACCGGCCTTTTGTCCGGCGCTGAGGACGGGGCCGAGCCAGATCCACAACGCCAGGACGATGCCTATGAAGATTCCTAAGCACCCGAGCAACACCCTCCTCTCTCGCGGGTTGTTTTCCGCCATTCGTCTGTTTTATAGATCGGCACAGGTGGGACGCAGATTCACGTCACCCTGGTAATTTTGCCGAAAGTATAGACTTTGAGGGTGTTCCGCCGTGAAGACCTTTGTCTGTTGCCGACGCCGATGCACCGGCTGTCGCGTTTGGGGCCGGAGCTTGGTCTGGACCTTTGGATCAAGCGGGACGACCTGACGGGGTTTTGTCTTGGCGGGAACAAGGGTCGGAAGCTTGAGTATTTGATCGCGGCGGCCTTGGATTCGGGGGCGGACACGGTGGTGGGGAGCGGTGCGAGCCAGTCGAACTTTGTGAGGCAGTTGGCGGGGGCTTGCGCGGTGTTTGGTCTGAGGTGCGTGGCGGTGACGATGGACCGGCCCTACGAGACGGCGGACCGATTGACCCCAGGGGTCGTTTTTGGCGGGGGGAACCGGGTGTTGGACGGGGTTTTGGGCTTGGATCGGACGGTTGTGCCGGACGGGACGTGGGAGGAGTTGGAGGCGGCGGCGACGGATGTTTCGGAGCAGTTGCGGCGGGGAGGTCGGCGGGTGTACCAGATCCCTTTGGGCGGTAGCGGCCCGCTGGGTGTCGAGGCATTTTTTCAGGCTGGGATGGAGGCGAGGGGGCAGGGTGTCGAGTTCGATGCTGTGGTGACGGCTTCGAGCAGTGGCAGCACACACGTCGGCCTTGCGACGGCTTTTTTGGACAGTGGGACGAGGGTTGTGGGTGTGGCCTGTGACCCTGAGCCTGAGATCGTGGCCGACCTTGCGGCTTTGAGCCGGGAGTACGTTTCGGCGACTGGTCGGGGGCGGGCCCTGTTGGAGGAGGAGATCGAGTTTGAGCTTGGATATGTCGGGCCTGGGTACGGGGCTCCGAGCGTGGAGGGGGACTTTGCGACGGAGACGTTGGCGAGACGGGAGGGGATCCTGCTCGATCCTGTTTACACGGCCAAGGCGTTTGCGGGGCTGATGGGTCTGGCGCGGGAGGGCAGGATCTCGGGCAGGGTGCTTTTTTGGCACACGGGCGGGACGCCGGCGCTGTTCGCGACGGGGGTTGAGCCCTTATGACATCGATATTTGTCTACATAAATGGGTAAATTGCCGAAGATGTCGCACGACAAGATTGTGGTTGTCGGAGCCCGAGAGAACAACCTGAAGAACATCACGGTGGAGATTCCTCGGGGGAAGCTTGTCGTGATCACAGGTTTGAGCGGGAGCGGGAAATCGAGCCTTGCGTTTGACACGATCTACGCGGAGGGGCAGAGGCGGTATGTGGAGAGCCTGAGCGCGTACGCGCGTCAGTTTTTGGGCCAGATGGACAAGCCTGACGTGGACAGCGTGGACGGATTGAGCCCTGCGATCTCGATCGACCAGAAGTCGACGAGCCGGAACCCCCGTTCGACGGTGGGGACGGTGACTGAGGTGTACGACTATCTGAGGATCTTGTACGCGCGGATCGGCGTGCCGTTTTCTCCGGCGACGGGCAAGCCGATCTCTCGGAACACGACGGACCAGATCGTCGAGGCTGGCATGTCGCTTTCTGAGGGGACGCGTTTGCAGATCCTTGCCCCGGTGGTGCGGGGTCGGAAGGGGACTTACCAGAAGGAGCTGGAGGAGATCCAGAAGGCCGGTTACGTTCGGGTCCGGGTGGACGGTGTGATGCACGAGGTGACGGACGACATTGAGATGGACCGTTACAAGCAGCACACGATCGAGGTCG
>CAZGER010000026.1:4019-11418 GCA_964524565.1 uncultured Chthonomonas sp.
TTTCTGACTCGATCGAGAGCGCGTTGAAGCTGGGTCACGGTCTGGTGACGATGAGTCGATCGGAGGACGGTGAGGTTTGGGAGGACGAGTTGTACAGCGAGCACTATTCGTGCCCTGTGAGCGGTTTTACGATGCCGGAGTTGGAGCCGCGGATGTTTTCGTTCAACTCACCATATGGTGCATGTCCGGCTTGCACGGGTTTGGGGACGAAAACGGAGTTCGACCCCGACCTGTGCATCCCTGACCGGTCGTTGGCGGTGCGTGACGGTGCGATCGCTCCGTTTGTTTACAAAAGCGGTGAGACGAAGGAGTGGTGGCCGGACGTTTTGGACGGCGTGGGTCGGGCTGTGGGGTTTGACGCGAGCGGGCCTGTGAGCGCGTTGGACGAGGCCCAGATGGACGTGTTGTTGAACGGTCTTTCGGAGCAGGTGGAGGTGACGATGCACTATGGCAAGACGACACGGACGTTCAAGACCCGTTGGGACGGGGTTTTGAACATTTTGCGTAAGCGTTTTGAGCAGACTGAGAGCGAGTGGGTGCGGGGCGACCTTCAGCAGTACCAGCGGACGAAGCCTTGTCCTGAGTGTCTGGGGCAGAGGTTGAAGCCGGAGACGCTTTGTGTGAGGATCGCGGACAGGAACATCGCCCAGGTGACGTGCCTTTCGGTGGGGGACGCGTTGGAATTCTTCCAAAAGGTGGAAAAGCGGCTGACGGAGCGTCAGAGGACGATCGGTCACAGGGCGGTGAAGGAGATCGTTGAGCGGCTTTCGTTTTTGAACGACGTGGGGTTGAGTTATCTGACCCTGGACCGGTCTGCGACGACGCTGGCGGGTGGCGAGGCCCAGAGGATCCGTTTGGCGACGCAGATCGGGTCTGGCCTGACTGGGTGCCTTTACGTTTTGGACGAGCCGAGCATCGGTCTCCACCAAAGGGACAACAACCGGTTGATCGAGACGCTGATCCGGCTTAGGGACTTGGGGAACACGGTGATCGTTGTGGAGCACGACGAGGACACGATCAAGGCGGCGGACTGGTTGATCGACATCGGTCCTGCGGCTGGGGAGCACGGGGGCGAGGTGGTGAACGAGGGGACTTACGAGGAGTTTGTCAAGCGGGACTCGCCGACCTCGCGCTTTTTGAACGGGAAGGAGAAGATCGACGTTCCGGCGGAGAGGCGGACACCGAGGTCCGGCTATCCGCTGGGTGGGCAGAAAGGGGCCAAGGCGAGGGCTTAGGTGGCGCGCAAGAGTTGGTCGGAGAAGATGCTGAGCCCTGCGGAGGCTTCGGTGGTGGTCGTGGACCGGCCGATGCTTGGGGTGGGGGCTGGTGGCAGGGTGTTGATCTCGACCCCGGCGAGGTTCAAGGCGTTGATCGATGCGATCCCTTGGGGGCAGGAGCGGGGACTGCCGGACATGCGCGAGGAACTCGCGCGGGAGGCGGGGGTGGACGCGGTTTGCCCTTTGACGAGCGGGATTTTTTTGCGGATTGTGTGCGAAGCGGCGTGGGACGAGCATTTGGCGGGGCGTCCGATCGGGGAGGTGACGCCTTTTTGGCGGGTGGTGCGGGCCGGTTCTGCGCTTGGGAAGAAGCTGGCTTGCGGGGAGGCGTTTTTGCGGGAGGCGCGGGCGGCGGAGGGTCTCCAGGCATGAAAAGACCGCCCCTTGCAATGATTGGGGCGGTCTTTTTGGTCGGTTTTTTGTTACCTGGCCGAGATGGGGACGTAGTCTCTTGGCTCGGGCCCCTCGTAGATGCAGGTGGGTCGGATGAGGCGGTTGTTGTCGAGCTGCTCGATGGCGTGGGCGCTCCATCCTGAGACGCGGGACATGACGAAGATGGGGGTGTAGAGCTCGACGGGGATGCCGAGCAGGTAGTAGGCGTAGGCGGCGGGGAAATCGACGTTGGGATAGATGTTCTTTTCTTCCCTCATGACGGTTTCGAGGATATCGGCGGTGTCGCCCCACTTGGTGTTGCCCTTGCGCCGTCCGATCTCTTTGGCGACCTCGGTGAGGTAGATGGCTCGGCTGTCGCCGACCTTGTACTCGCGGTGTCCGAAGCCCATGATCTTCTTTTTGGTGGCGAGCGCGTCGCGGATCCAGGCCTCGGCGTTTTCTGGGCCCCCGATCTCCATGAGCATCTTCATGGCTTCTTCGTTGGCTCCACCGTGGAGGGATCCTTTGAGGGTCCCGATGCCGGTGACGATCCCGCTGTAGATGTCGCTGAGGGTCGCGACAGTGACGCGGCAGGCGAAGGTCGAGGCGTTGAAGGTGTGCTCGGCGTAGAGGGTGAGGCTGGCGTCCATGACCATCGTGGTGTAGTCGTCGGCCTTTTCTCCGTGGAGCATGTAGAGGAAGTTGGCAGCGGTGCTGAGGGACGGATCGGGAGCGACGGGCTCTTTACCGTTGGCGATCCTGTAGGCGGCGGTGACGATCCTGGGCGCTTTTGCGAGGATCCGTACGGCCTTACGGACGTTTGCGTCGTGGTCGGTGGGAGAGGCGTTGTAGTCGGGGTCGTAGGGTCCAAGGACGGCATATGCGACCTTGAGCATGTCCATCGGGTGGGCGTCTTTGTCGCATGCGCGGAGGGCATCGAGGACCTGTGAGGGGACCTCGCGCTCTGCCGCGAGTGTGCGGTTGAAGCTGTCAAGTTCGGACTGTGTGGGGAGGCTGCCCTTGATGAGCAGGTAGGCGGTCTGTTCGAACGAGCCTTGCTGTGCGAGGTCGTGGACGTTGTAGCCACGGTACTCGAGTGTGCTTGTTGCGACGGTGATTTTGGAGATCGTGGTGATTCCGGCGATGACGCCTTCGAGTCCGGGGCTGTAATTCGGATAAGTTGTCGCACTCATTGCGGGTTACCTTATAGCCCTCTCCCTTGCCAAATTGGCCAGGTTTGAGGGTTTATGGGGCGAGTTTACCGATGTTGCGGTCGAGGTTCGGGAAGGTCGGGACCGGGCGGAATTTGGTGTCTGACAGGAGAGCGGGCCGGCCCGGTGGGGCCAGCCCGCTGAGGTTGGTGGCTTGGTTAGAAGCGGAACCGCATGGAGGCTGTCCAGCGGTCGGTTTTGAACCCGGAGACGGACCCTCCCATGAAGTAGCCGAGTTCGAAATCGGCTGTGTCCGAGACTTTGATGCCGAGGAAGCCGGTTGTTGCGAAGGCTGTCTTGTTGGTGGAGAGCCCGGGGACATCGATGCTGTGGTAGGCCACACCAGCGCCAGCGCCAGCGTAGAACGACGGCGAGACGGGGACGCTCCATCTGAGCATCGCATAGAAGGTGTCGGCGCGGTCGCCTCCTCCGTTGCGCATCCAGCCGACCTCCCAGGAGCCGTTGCCGGGGGTGGTGGAGGGTGTCCGGAGGTTCATTCCGTAGCCGAGGATGAAGCCGGTCTGTGCGCTTGCTGAGGCCGCGGCGGAGTTGTCCAGTCGGTTAAAGCCGAACCTGAGGCTGCCTTGGTCTGCGAGTGCGGTGGCGGCGAGAGTGACGAGAGCGAACGCTCCCAGTGATCTCTTGAGCATCATGCTTGTTCCTTTTTTGCCGCGACATCCGGTGTCACGGAAGCTTGATTTTACCCGTGTTTGTGGAACTTGCGCGAAAAGAGTTCGAAGTTGCGGCGGGGGCGGGGCAGTTTGCCTGTGGGTTGGGTCAGAATCGGGCCATGCGGGCGACGCGGAGACAAGTTTTGAAGGCGGGTGCCGGTGCTGTGACCGGTATGCTGGCGGGATCGGCGATGGGTGAGTCTGGGTTGGTCGGTGGTGGCGGGGCAGAGAAGTTCGTTTTGAAGTTCGCCCCGCATTTTGGGATGTTCCAGAACCATGCCGGGGGCGACCTTGTCGACCAGCTGAAGTTCGCCTCGGACGAGGGGTTCACGGCCTGGGAGGACAACGGGATGATGTCCCGGAGCGTGGCAGACCAGGAGCGGGTGGCCAAAGCGATGTCCGGGCTGGGTATGACGATGGGGGTCTTTGTGGCCGACGCCGAGTGGAACAAGCCGGTTTACGCCCTGGGTGGGGCAGCGGCGAAGGAGCGGTTGGTGGGGATCGCCAAGAGCGCGACGGAGGTTGCCAAGCGGGTCGGGGCGAAGTGGATGACGGTAGTTCCGGGGCCTTACGACCTGAGGCTGGCCTGGGAGTTCCAGACTGCGAACGTGATCGACAGCCTGAGATGGATGGTGGAGGTTTTTGAACCGGCCGGTCTGGTGATGGTGCTGGAGCCTTTGAACCCGTACCGCGACCATCCGGGGATGTTTTTGAGCAAGGTTCCGCAGGCATTTGAGATCTGCCGTGCGATCGACTCTCCGAGCTGCAAGATTCTTTTTGACATGTACCACCAGCAGATCACGGAGGGGAACCTGATCCCGAACATCGATTCTGCGTGGTCGGAGACGGCTTACTTCCAGGTTGGGGACAACCCTGGTCGGAACGAGCCGACGACGGGCGAGGTGAACTACAAGAACGTTTTCCGGCACATCGCTTCGAAATCGAAGGACTTGGTGATCGGGATGGAGCACGGGAAGTCTGTCGGCGGGAAGGAAGGGGAGCGGAAGGTGATCGACGCTTACCGGTCGTGCGTGAGCTGGTAGCCCTTCTTGGGGGTCACTTCTGGAAACCAAGTGTGGTTTTGCAGGTCAGTTAAAGAGCGGATCCCTGTCAAACCGTCCGGTGCACATTGACAAGGGCATGGTTGTGGCGTGCATATCAGCCATCAGGCACAGTGTGGGCCTGGATGGCGCCGGGCCAGGAAACGGCTCACCACGGTCGGTAGCGAGCGACGTGCCGGCAGGGTCGGCCAGGGCGGGAACCCGGACCCGATAATAAGGAAAGTTGCAATTCAGCACGTAACTGGCTTTTGAAACGCCGTACTTACCGAGCCTGGGCGGTTCGTGAAACGGGGAATAGAAGACATCCCTCGATCTAACATAGTCGTTTAGGGCAATGTCGTATGTGAGGGTGGTCCGGAGTTTTTTGCAGGAGGTTCCCGGCGTGTTCTCAATGAACGTCAGGGCTGACTTGTAGTCGACTGCATGTGGGAAGTAGCCATCGTTGTCTTGGGAATAGAGGTCAAGGGCCACGCCGATCTGTTTGATGTTGCTGAGTGAGACCGACCTTTTTGCAGCGATCTTGGCACTGGCCATTGTGGGAAAGATGACGGCAGAGAGGATCGCTACGATGGCGATCACAACAATGAGTTCGAAGAGAGTGAACCCGCTCCTTTGTTCAGTCACTTTCTACCACCTCCAAGACGGCCTTGGCCCGGCGGCGAACATTGGGATCTGCGTTGGTGGTGAGTGTCTGGGCCTCCTCTCTCCACCCAGGTTTGCGGGCAAGGCCGGCGTAGTGGATGTATGCGGTGTGGAGGGGATGTGCCGGGTCTGCCTTGAGCCCATCGATCATTCGGTACGCATCCTGTTGGTGATCCGTCAGTTTGCGGCCCGTTGCTATCGACAGGGAACCCCATGCGAGCTGCGAGACGTTGGGGGATTCGTTGCCGGCGAGCGCGACAAGGGACTGCCACTCTTTTTCCGAGAGGTTTTGCCTGTACTTTGTGACTTTCTCGGAGAGAGGAATGAGGCGCTCCATGTCTGGGCGGCTTTCGCCTGCGTTTTTGTACAGCACTTCGCGCATTTGATCCTCCACAGATTCTTGAGGTCTCAGCCAAAACACGGCAAGAGCCAGTGCAGCCGCGACACCAAGAGCCACGGCGATCGTGGTTGGCGAAAGGTGTTTGTTCATACGCCCAAGCTCTGGTTAGTCGTCATTTGCAGCCATTGAAGTTCGCGCTCTTCCGTATTTTTGTTCAAACACATAGCGCTGACGCCGGGCCAGCCAAGCCGGTGTCGATGTTCGAAAGGACAGTCACCATCCATGCACCAGAACCCTATGCAAGGTCTCTACCCTACCCTACGTATAGGTCAATGCCTTTGGTTTGAACTTTGAGATTTCTTTGCTTTGTAGGTCGCTTGGGGTGTCACAGCTACTTTGTCGGTGTTTGTCGTTCGGTTATTCCGGGCGGGGGTTGCCCGCCCGGGACGGGGTTTAGATTTTTCCTTCGGCTCGGAGGATGGGGTAGTGGCAGGCCTTGAACTTTTTGCCGCTTCCGCAGGGGCAGGGTTCGTTTCTGCCGACGCGGCTCCAATCGACGGAGTCGAGGTCGACATTTTTGGGGCCGTCCTCATCGAGGGCGACCATTGCCATGTCCGGTTCTGGGTGGAAGCCGTTGGGGAGCTCGTCGGTTGGGGCGTCGACCCTGATCTGGGCGGTGAAAGCCATTCTGACGGCCTGGTCGTTGATCTGTTTGAGAGTGTGCTGGAACAGGTCAAAGGTCTCCTTTTTGTAGGCGACGAGGGGATCGGTCTGTCCGTAGCCGCGTAGTCCGATGCCTTCCCGGATGTAGTCGATCATTTGTAGGTGCTCCATCCAGGAGTCGTTGACGGCGCGGAGCATGACTTGTCGTTCGAGCTCGCAGAAGACCTCTTCGCCGTAGTGTTCCTTTTTGGCCTCGTATGCGTCGTTGGCGACGGTGCTGAGGGCATCGACCATTGCTTGTCCGGGTTCGAGTTGTTCGAACTGGCTGAGGCTCATGCTGTCGATGAGGGGCAGGAAGTCGTTGACGCGGTTGTAGACGGCCTCATGGTCGAAGACCTGCTCGCCCTGTTCGGCGTCGAAGACGACTCCCCGTTGGACGGCTTCGGCGATGAACTCTCCGATGCCGGTTTTGATCTCTTTGCGGCAGTCGCCGCCGAGGAGGATTCCGCGCCTCATGGCGTAGTCGTGCTCGCGTTGGGCGTTGAGGACGTCGTCGTACTCGAGGACGTGCTTTCGGGCCTCGAAGAAGTGGATTTCGATCCTTTCTTGGGTTTTTTGGATCATGCCGCTGATGAACTTGGCGCGGACTTCTTCCATCTCTGGCCATGCCTTGAGGATGGGGTTGTCCATCATGTTTTTGTTGAAGATGCGCCAGAGTTCGTCTTCGAGGGAGACGAAGAACCTGGACTCGCCGGGGTCGCCCTGCCTGCCGGCGCGTCCCCTGAGCTGGTTGTCGATGCGGCGGCTTTCGTGGCGTTCGGTGCCGAGGATGAAGAGTCCTCCGAGTTCCCGGACGGACTCTGCGGCCTCGCGGCGCTCTGTGTCATCGAGGGGGAGGGGCGGGGCGGCTCGCTCGTCGCCTCCCCTTCGGAACGAGAGGAAGGTGTCGTCGTACTCGTGGAGGAGTCCGCCATCCTCTGTCTCTTGGGCCCTTGCGCGGAGGACCTCGTCGTCTTGGACGCGTCCGCCGAGGAGGATGTCGACGCCACGTCCGGCCATGTTGGTGGCGATGGTGACGGCTCCTTTTCGGCCTGCTTCTGAGATGATGAGGGCTTCTTTTTCGTGGTATTTGGCGTTGAGGACGTTATGGGGGACGCCGTGC
>CAZGER010000027.1:0-11356 GCA_964524565.1 uncultured Chthonomonas sp.
GACCTTCGCTCGGTCCAAGAACTCCTCGGACACGCCAGCCTCAGCACCACCCAGATCTACACACAACTGGACCTTGACCAGGTCAAGACCGTGTACCGGTCTGCCCACCCGCGCCGCTAACGCGGGCCGTACACAACCTCGATCCCGCCGATCGCGTTGTCCTGCGCCAGCCAGACAGCCTCGCGGATGACCGTTACGCCCTTGCTCGTCGTCACAACAGGATCCTTAGGAGGAGGGTTCAGTTCTGCGATCGGGCCAGCGTCCTTCTGGCGGTCGGTCGAGGCGAGCGTCCGCCCTTCCGTGTCCGTGATCGTGATCGTCTGCATCCCACCGCGCTCCGCGACCTGGTTGAGGATCTGCTGGAGCTTGAGCCTGTCCGCCCGGATCACCTCTTCCTTGATCGACGCTGCCACGGCAGCGACCGCCTTCACCCGCTCGCCCTTCACCGCGTTGACCGTCCGCACGTTGGAGCTGAAGATCACCACGATCAGGAGGACCAGGGTCATTCCGCCCAAAATGACCGTCCTCATGGTCGGGTTCATGAGCCTGGGCTCAGGTTGTGGGGTCTGACCGTCTTCCTGTTCCATGCCCAGATTGTATCGCCGCGACCCCTAGGGCAGGGGCGAATTCGGAAAAACGTCCAGGCCCGTGCCGTCGCACTCCCCCCTCGCAAGCCGGAACGAACCTGCCAGGGCGATCATCGCCGCGTTGTCGGTGCAAAGATCGATGGGAGGGCTCCAGAACGGAACCCCGAACCTGTGGCACGTCTGCGCGAGCCTGCCCCGGAGAGCTGAGTTCGCCGCGACGCCCCCGACCAGCGCGACATCCTTGAACGGGGCCTCGTCCAGCCACAGAGCGACCTTGCCCGCCAGGGCAGACACGATCGCCTCCTGCAGCGAAGCGCAGGCGTCCGGGACGCTGATCCCCTTGCCCTCCGACTCCACGAGCCGCAGCATCGCCGTCTTGAGACCAGAAAACGAGAACCTGTCCAGACTCTTGGGCAACTCCACCGGCAGGCTGAACGCGGCGGGATCGCCACCGCTTGCCATCTCCTGGACCTGCCTGCCGCCCGGGTAACCGAGCCCCAACAGACGCGCCCCCTTGTCAAACGCCTCACCCGCCGCGTCGTCGCAGGTCGCCGCGACAACCTCGTAGTCACCTGGTGCCGCGACCCTCACCAGTTCCGTGTGTCCCCCCGAAGCGATCAGGCACAGGTGCGGGAATCCCGGGTCGAACTCGTCGCTGGGCAGGGAATAGGGGCTGAAGATGTGCCCTTCCAAATGGTGGACGCCCACGATCGGGACGCCCCACGCCAGCGCCAGTGCCTGCGCGGCCGAGACACCGACAGAAAGCGAACCGACCAGCCCTGGCCTGTTCGTCACCGCGATCCCGGCTGGGACACCGACCCCCGCCTCCCGCAACGCACCGTGGACCACCGGAATGATCGCCTCGACGTGCGCCCGCGAAGCAGCCTCGGGGACGATCCCGCCCCATTCCGCGTGCATGTCCGTCTGGCTCGCAACGACGTTGCTCAGAACCTCGCGCCCCACCACGACAGACGCCGCCGTCTCGTCGCAGCTTGTCTCGATGCCCAGCACCGGTCGGTCCCAAAACACGTCAGACATATCTCATGAACGGGTCTTAGTATGGTGCAGCGGTCTGGACACAGCTCCGCCGCCGGCCCTACTCCAGGGCGCCGCTGGAAGCCACCCCACCCGGCCCCGGAGCCTCCCACTCGCCAAGGCCGTAGAGCCACATGACAACCGCGTCCTCGCGGTTGTCGGGATAGTATCGCTTCCTGAACCCGCACGCGGCAAAGCCGAGCCTGGCATAAAGCTCGATCGCTGCCTCGTTGCTCGCCCTCACTTCAAGCGTCGCGCACGTCGATCCCATCTCTTGGGCGCGGTGCAAAAGGTCGATCACCAGACGGTTGCCCAGACCCTGGCGCCTGAACTCCGGCCCAACCGCCACATTGATGATGTGCGCCTCGTCCACCACGACCCACATCCCGGCGTATCCGAGGACTTTCCCCATCTCCTCCGCCACCACAAAGACCCCTGGCGCGTTTGAGAGCTCGTTGCGGAAGGCCTGCTCGCTCCACGGCGACGAGTGGACCTCTCGCTCCATCGCTGAAACCTGCGCGATGTGCCTCTCTTCCAGCAATGAGATCCGTGCCGCCACGCTAACCGCCCAGATAGGCTTCCTTGACCTTGGGGTTGGAAAGGAGCGCCTTGCCCTCGTCCGCCATCACGATCTTGCCTGTCTCCAGCACATACGCGCGGTTGGCGACCTCCAAGGCGCGGTGGGCGTTCTGCTCCACCAGCAAGATCGTCACCCCCTCTTCGTGCAGCTCTTTGATCACGCTAAAGATCTCGGTCACAAGGTTGGGGGCCAGACCCATGCTCGGTTCGTCCAGCAGGAGCAGTTTCGGCCTCGACATGAGTGCCCGACACATGGCCAGCATCTGTTGCTCACCACCGCTGAGCGTGCCGGCCGACTGGCGCAGACGCTCACGGACCCGTGGGAACCTGTCCATGTACTTCTCCATGTCCGAGGATATCCCCGACTTGTCCCGCCGGATCAGCGCCCCCAACTGGAGGTTCTCATGGACGGACATGTTCGTGAAGATCCGCCGACCCTCGGGGCTCTGGCTGATCCCAAGCCGGACGATCTTGTCCGCCGTCAGCCCAACGATGCTCTTGCCCCGAAACTGGATATCACCCGTCCTTGGCCGGACAAGGCCCGAGATCGACCGAAGCAGGGTGCTCTTGCCCGCCCCGTTCGAGCCGATGATCGAAACCACCTCGCCCTCGTTGACCTCAAGGCTGATCCCGTCCAGGGCCTTGATCGCCCCGTAATAAACGTTGAGGTCGGTGACGCTAAGCATTGGCGGCTAGTTTAGCCGATGGGGAGTCGGACGGTGGTTCGCTTACGAGCTTTCGTCCGTCGACACGTTCGCCCTGGCTTCATCCATGGCGTCCTTGCCCTCTTTGATCCCTTTTTGAAACTCGCCCATTCCGCGGCCCAGGCCACGCATCAGCTGGGGGATCTTGGCCCCACCGAACAACAGCAGGACCAAAACGACGATAACGATGAGTTCCGTCTGGCCTAAGAAAGCAAATGAGTTAAGGAGTGCGTGCATGGTCCGGTACCAGGGCTCCACCTATTATACGGCGACCGACAGATGAACAAACGTACCAAGGGCCGAACGGTTCATTCTTTGTCGCCAGCACCCTTCGACCCTTTGGAGCCCTTCTCAGACGGATCGATCGTGATCTTCGTCCGGCGGGACCCCTCGGCCGTTGAGCCCATGTCACCGTCGGCGGTCGTCGTGAAGAACCCGCGGTGCTCCCCAAACATCTTGGGCGACTCTGTGATCGGCCGCTCCTTGTACACCTGGTTGCCGTTCATCTTCTTGACGTCGGACTCAAACAGGACGACCGTGGTGGACCTGTCCTTCACGTCTTTTTCTTTGACTCCAGATAGCTTGGTGTTGAACAGGATGAACGTCTCCGGCGGCCCCGCGTCGCAGGTCAATGGCGCTGTGATGTCCGCTGTCGCGCCCCAGTCCTTCATCGGGCCCGGCGCATCGTCGAACTCCTTCGAGAGCTCGGCCCTGGCCTCCTCGTAATAGGGAGAAAGCTCCGTCTGCCATTTGTCCGCGGCAGGGTACGCGCCTTTCTCGGCGACGTACAGGTCCATCGCTTTCTGCGCGGCGGTCAGGGTCATCGTGCAAGGGATCATCTTGCCGACCTGGTTGAACGTCGTCCAGCCCATCCCGACCACCCCAAAGATGCACAGGCAGCACACAGCGGCCAACGCGACGAACACCCAGACAAGTGGGTTTGTCTGCTTCCTGGGGGGCTGATAAGGAGACTCGTAACCCATGCAACGATGATACTCACGTAAGCTAGACTAGGTTTCAGACCAACCCATGAGCCCCACGAACCGACCACCCAGCGTCGACAAGCTCGCCCGCTCCCTCACCGCAGACCCAAGCCTCCACACCTACGCGGTCGAGGCCGCAAGGGCAGCGGTCGAGGATGTCCGGGCTGGCCGGGCGACCGACGCAGAGGCCGTGGCCCGATCGAGGTTTGAGGCACTTGCGCGGCACTCCGTGGTTGATCTCGTCAACATGTCCGGGGTCGTCCTTCACACGGGTTTGGGCAGGGCCCGACTCGCACCCACCGTCGCCCAGGAGATCGCCCGGGTCGCGGCCTCCCACACAGCGACCGAGTTCGATATGTCCGACGGCAGCCGGGGCAACCGACAGGACCATGTCAAGTCCCACCTCTGCGCCCTCACTGGGGCAGAAGACGCCCTTGTCGTCAACAACTGCGCCGGAGCCCTCATCCTCGCCCTCGCCGCCACCTGCACCGGCAGGGGGGTCGTGCTCAGCCGTGGCCAGATGGTCGAGATTGGCGGAGCGTTCCGTGTCCCCGACGTCATCCGCCAAAGCGGATGCCAACTGGTCGAGGTCGGTTGCACGAACAGGACGCACCTGTCCGACTACGCCGCTGCAATCAACGAAGACACCGGCGCGATCCTCCGGTGCCACCAGAGCAACTTTGCCCAGATCGGGTTTGTCCACAACCCCGATCCGTCGGATCTGGCGAACTTGGCCCACGCCAACCACGCCATCTTCCTCGACGACATGGGCAGCGGATGCCTGGTCGACACCCTCGAATACGGCCTCCCCGCTGAAAGGACCCTCGCCCAGGCTGTCGCCGACGGGGCAGACATCGTGATGGCGTCCGGGGACAAACTCCTCGGTGGCCCCCAGGCAGGGATCCTCGTAGGAAAGACGGACACGATCGCCGCCTGTGCCCGGCACCCGTTGGCCCGCGCCCTGCGGGTTGACAAACTCACCCTGGCTGGGCTTGAGGCGACCCTCCGGCTCTACCGCGAGGGCAACAGCGCCCAGATCCCCGTCTGGAGGTCCTGCTCTCGCAAGCTGGACGACATCAAAAAGGACGCCCAGGCGCTCGCCAAAGCCTATAAAGGCGGTTCGACCCTGGACGAAGGCACGACCGAGGTCGGCGGCGGCTCCATGCCAGGTGTCGGCCTACCGACATGGCGGGTCGGCCTCCAAAGCCCACGCCCCGAGTCCCTCCTGGCGTCGCTGCGATCAAACGGCGTCATCGGCCGCATCGAAGGCGGCCTGGTCTGGCTCGACCCTCGGACCGCCGACTCCAGCGAGGTCGCCAGCACCGCCACGCTTCTGGCTGGCACTGCACCATGATGAACCGCCGACAGGCTGGCCGCGATTACCAAGAATCGCTCCTGGCGCAAAAATCCGACAAAGACCGCCAGACCCTCGACGTCACCCTCGTCCTGTGCGTCGCCGCCGCTGCAGAGCTCGGCTGGGCCGAAGATGACCTCGTCGCCCTCCGCTCGCAGATCGCCCGCGCCCTCAACCCGGAGATCAACCTCGAACTCCCGCCCGACGCGGCCCAGATCCTTGCCGCGTGCCGGGCCGGTGACTTTGTTGCCTCAGACGACCCCCTGTCGATGGCTCTAAAGAAAGTCTCCGACGTCGTCCACCCGCTCGACCGCCTCCAGTGAGCGAGTCCCGGTACAGGGACACCGACCTTGCCATCATCCATCCGTGAGCCTCCAACCCAGTTATCCGAGGCGTTCGACAAAGCCCTGCCGGGTCGGGTCCGTCACGATGGGGAACGGGCACCCGGTCGTCGTGCAAAGCATGGTCACCGAAGAGACCCGCAACATCGAGGCTTGCGTCGAGCAGATCATCGCGCTCCACTCGGTCGGCTGCGAGATCGTCCGCGTCACAACCCCGACGCTTGGAGAAGCCCAGTGCCTGGAGGAGATCAGGGCAAAGGTCGTCGAAAGGCACGGTGAGGTCCCCCTGACCGCCGATGTCCACCACCAGGGAAGCAAGATCGCGGTCGAGGCGGCCAAGTTCGTCGACGAGATCCGCGTCAATCCTGGACTCTTTGTCTTTAAACGACACGGTTCACGCGCCGCCGAGCTCGGTTCGGACGAGTTCGACCTGCGGGGCCGCCAAGAAGACGCCTCCGTCGAGACCCTGCGGGCAGAACTGGCCTACTCCGCCAACGAGTGGCAGGATGAACTGGCCGCGATCGAAGACGAGTTCGTGCCCGTCGTCGAGGCCTGCAAAAAGCACGGCAGGGCCATGAGGGTCGGTGTCAACCACGGATCGCTCAGCGAGCGCGTCCTCGTCACCCACGGCGACACCCCACAAGGCATGGTCGAGAGCGCGCTCGAGTACCTCAGGATCTGCGAGAGGCACGGCTATTTCAACCTGAACGTCTCGGCCAAGGCCAGCCGGGTCCAGGTCATGGTCGCCGCCAACCGGCTCATGGCCCAGCGCATGGATGCCGAAGGCATGAACTACCCACTCCACCTGGGAGTCACCGAAGCGGGCGACGGCCAGTACGCCAGGGTCAAATCGACCGCCGGTATCGCCACCCTCCTCATGGAAGGCATCGGCGACACGATCCGCGTCTCCCTCGCCGAAGACCCCGCCAACGAGATCCCCGTTTGCTACGAGATCCTCCAAGCCGTCGGACTGCGCAAGACCCAGGTCGAGTACATCGCCTGCCCCAGCTGCGGCAGGACAAAGTTCAACCTCCCCACCGTCCTCCACCAAGTGCGAGAGGCGACCAGGCACCTCCAAAGCCTGGATATTGCCGTGATGGGGTGCATCGTCAACGGCCCCGGAGAAATGGCCGATGCCGACTACGGCTACGTCGGTGCCGCAGGTGGCAAGATCACACTGTACAGAAAGCGCGAGATCGTCAAGAACGGCATCCCCCAAGAAAACGGGGTCGAAGAACTCATCGGGCTTCTCAAGGCCGACGGGGTCTGGTCGGATCCCGCCTAGAGCAGCTCACCCTTGTACGGGATAGACGGGATCGCCCCCTGCCTCGTCACTGAGAGCGAGGCTGCCAACACCGCCGTCCGACAAGACTCCAAAACGCTCTGCCCTGATGCGATCCCGGTTGCCAGCACCCCTGTGAACACGTCCCCCGCCCCGGTCGGGTCGACCGCCGTGACGCTGGGCGCCTCAACGAACCCGTGGTCCGTTCCATCGGTCCAAAACACCCCCCTCTGGCCGAGCGTGAGCACAACGTGCTCCGGCCCCATGTCCAAGATACGAGCCGCGCACTCCAGACATGACCCCTCGTCCTGCGGCGTCACCCCGGTCAGCGCATGCGCCTCCGTCTCGTTCGGCGTCACAACGTGGGCCCTGGCCAGGGCCGCATCGGGAGCCTTTCGGTACGGGGCCGGGTTGAACACGAACCTCCCGCCCCGGCTCGCCGCCTCGATCACCTCGTCGGTCACTTCCAACTGGCAGACAACGACGTCGTCCGGCGCCACCAGTCCGGAAGGGAAGTCCGCCCCCGTGAGCATCAGGTTCGCACCGGCATGGATCGCGATTTGGTTGTCCGCCCGCCCGTCGATGATGATGGCCGCCGACCCTGTCGGCACGCTCGCCGACCTCACAACGTGGGTCACATCGATCCCTTCCGCCGCGTAGGTCGCCAAGAAATCGTCCCCGGCAGGGTCCGTCCCCAGGCAGCCGACGATCGCCACCGAACCTCCCGCCCGGGCCGCCGCGACTGCCTGGTTCGAGCCTTTGCCCCCCAAAAACCGCCCGACAGAATCGGCCAGGACCGACTCCCCCACGACAGGGAACCGAGGCACCCTGTACACCGTGTCCAGCACCGCGCTCCCAACCACCCACACCTTGCTCGCCACACTTGAATCTAGCACGAACATTGGTGCACTTCGCTGGCCATATCGGGCATACTCGCCCCCATGTCGGCCGGACGAAAGACACCTTTGCACACTTTCATCCTCTACAGCCTGGTCGCAGGGGCTGTCGTCGGGCTGGCGTGCAGCGCCACCATCGGCAAGTCTAATCCCGACGGGCTCAAATGGGTCAACGACACGATCATGGATCCGGTCGGCAACATCTTTCTGTCGATGATCTTCATGATCGTCGTCCCCTTGCTTCTGAGCGCACTCGTCCTCGGCGTCACAGAGCTCGGCGACGTTGCCAAGGTCGGCAGGGTCGGTCTGCGCACCCTGGCCATGACCGTCCTCTTCAGCGGAATCGCCGTCGCCCTGGCCTGGACGGCCGTCACTGTCGTGCAGCCAGGCAAGTTCATCTCCCAGGAAAAACGCGAGGCACTCTACGCCGAGTACCGCGAAAAGGGAGAGGAAAAGGCCGTCGTCAAGGATGAAAAGATCGCCGACCCGCCCGTTCTCGGCATCGTGCCTAAAAACCCGCTCCTAGAGGCAACCAGGGCATTGAGCGGCGGGATTCTGCCCTTCATGTTCTTCGCCATCGTCTTTGGGCTCGCCCTCAACAAGGTCGAACCGGTCAAGGCGCTTCCCCTCAAGCAGTTCTTCGAGAGCGTCTTCGAGGTCAGCCAAAAGGTCATCGACATGGCGATGTCCCTTGCCCCGATCGGTGTCTTCGCCCTGATCTTCAAGTCCGCGTCACTGCTCGGACTCGACATCTTCCGGGTCCTCGGCATCTACGTGCTCCTCGTCCTGAGCGTCCTCGCGATCCACCAGTTCGGCATCTACAGCGTCCTCATCAAGGTCGTGGCCAAGCGCGACCCGCGGCAGTTCTTTCGCCAGATGCGCCGGGTGATGATGACCGCTTTCGCGACAAGCTCGTCCAATGCCACCCTCCCGGTCGCCCTCCACGACGCCACCAACGAGCTCAGCCTGCCCAAAGACGTCAGCTCCTTCGTCCTCACCGTCGGCGCGACGGCAAACCAGAACGGCACCGCCCTGTTCGAAGGCATCACGATCATCTTCCTGTGCCAGCTGTTCGGTGTCGAACTGACCGGCCTCCAGAACCTCCAGGTCCTCGGACTGGCAATCGTGGCGGGGATCGGCACCGCCGGTGTCCCTGGCGGGGCCTGGCCGGTCATTGGGTCGATCGTCAAAGGGCTCGGCGTGCCGATCGGAGCGATCGGCATCGCGCTCGGTGTCGACCGCCTCCTCGATATGAGCCGGACTGTCCTCAACGTCACCGGCGACATGGCCATCGCGGCCTGTGTCAGCACGTGGGAAGGCAAAGGAGTCGTCATCCCGGAAAACGCTCAGTAGTGAACGAACGGGTGGGACCAACGAGTCGAGAAAGTAACAAATGTCGATCAGGTTCGTTTGAACCTGTGTAAGATGGATGCGAGGAGTGCATTGAGGCTGAACCTGTCGCCAGTGGACGCCAGACCGCGACCGATGACCACGTCACTGCAGTTGTGCGACGACAACGAACTCGTCGCCAGGGCCAGGGGCGGAGAGTACGCCGCCTTTGAGACGCTGTTCGAACGGCACCGCACCCTCGTCTACCGGTTCGCCTACCAAATGGCGCCCAGGCGGGACGAAGCCGAGGACATCGTGCAAGAGGTCTTCGTCCGCGCCTATCAGAACCTCCACCGCTACAGGGACGAGGCCAAGTTCACGACCTGGCTGCTGCGGATCTGCTCCAACCTGGGTACCGACAAGGCCCGAATGAGCAGCCGCCGCAACGTCCTGGAACAACAGGAAGCCACCGGGGCCCTGTCCTGGATGACCGTCGGGACGACCACCGACGATCCGGTCCAGAACCTCGAAAGGGAACGGCTCCAGCAGGTCCTGCGCGAAGCCATCGCCTCTTTGCCGGAAAACCACCGCAACGCGATCGTTTTCCGCGACATCCAAGAGATGGAATACGAGGACATTGCCGACTATTTCAAGTGTACGGTCGGTGGTGCCAAGCTCCGAGTCCTGAGGGCGAGGAGGGCGCTCAGGGACAGGATCGCACCCATCCTGGCGCAAAACGAGATTTGAAAAGAAATGACTAACCGCGAGTACGAAGAAATCATTAGGGCAGCCTTTGCCGAGCAAGAGCCCGGGGACTGTCAGCACGTCAACGAGGCTTCTAAAGCAGAGTACGCCCGCCTCAGGGCAGGGCTCAAGTCGCTCGCCGACGTGCCAGAGTGCCAGCTCACCAACGAAAGGCTCCGCAACGCGATCCTCAGCGGCGGGGTGAGGCAAAAATCGTCTAACTGGTGGTTCATCGGCCCGATCGCCATCGGGGCGGCTGCCATGTTCGGGTTCATCCTGCTCTTCGCGCCCAAAAAGCCTGTCGAGGTCTCCCCGGCGCAGTCCGTGGCCCTCGGTTCGGGCCACCAGGAGAACGTGGCTGGGCCTGTCGCGACCATGACCCTGCCCAACCCAAGCCGCGCGACCGCCGATTCCGTGGCAGGCGTCCTTGGCCTGGCAAGGGACAAGAACCTCCTTTCCGATTCCACGACCGAGCGGCCCGCGGTCCGGCACCGACCGGCCCGCCAGACTCAGCGCGTCGCCAAGTCGTCCGGAAATCCGACCGAATCCGGTGCCCCGGCCGCTAAAGGCATGCTTGAGACCGGAACGGCACCCGCCGGGGCAGACACCGTGGCCGCAGGCATGGGCGGCGGAGCGGCCGCCGATATGGCAGCTGCCAGCCCTAGCGTCATCGTCGTGGAGCCCGGCTCCGACCCAGTGACACGCGCCCAGCCAGCCCAGGAGGTCAAACGTGGCGACGTCCTGTTTGGTGGCTAGCGCGCTCCTGCTCGGGTTGAACGGCCATCAGCAGTTCAACCCGACGCGGCAGCACCCGGTCAATTCCAACCAGGCCGCCGCGTGGTCGTCCGTCGCAAGGTCCATCGCCGTCCTGCCCGATATCAACGGCCAGCCGTTCGGCGTCGCGTTCCAGATCGACGACTCCGGGCTCTTTGTCGCCCACGTCTCAGCCCTGGTCTACGAACCCCTCAAGGCCAAGGTCATCAGCGGAAACCAGTACGTCTTCGCCCGCGTCGCCTTCGACCGTGAGACCCAACTGGTGCTCATGCAGGCCCAGAACTGGAGTGAAAAAGACGCCCAGCCCATCAGCTTTGCTCCCTCAGCCAAACCAGGCGAGGTCATGGTCGCGACCGCCAACGGCCCCCTCGCCGGACAGTTGACCAGCGCGACCAAGGCAGGGGTAATCCAGCCTTCGCAAAGGTTCCTCCCCCTCGTCGAGGTGCAGATGGAGCAAAAAGACTTTCCCGTCGGCGGCGCCCTGGTCGTCGACACCAACGGACAGGTGATCGGCATACTCGGCGCGGTCCTCTCCCCCATCATCAACAGGGAAGCCCGCAACGCCATCGCCGGAAACACGTCCCAGGCAAAAGCCCAGTTCGGACCGATGGGCCTGACCGTCGGCTCCGCCCTCGGCCCCGACCGCCCCGGCCTCGTGGACCAGCTCTCGGAGACCGTCGTCGCCGCGGGGGCGAGCATCGCCGATTCGCGCATGGTCAACCTCGCCGGCCAGTTCGCGCTGGTGATG
>CAZGER010000028.1:0-2649 GCA_964524565.1 uncultured Chthonomonas sp.
ATGCGCGGCTGCATGCGGAAGCCCATGTCGAAATCCACCCGGATCACCTTGTCGCTCTCGACCGTCACCCGAGCGCTGAACCCGACGTCCACCGGAGGGTTCGTCGAGTACTTCCAGTCGCCGTAGTAGCCGCCCTTCTGGGCAAAAAACCCACGGTCGGCCGACCGCACGATCAGGTTGTCCAGGTTCGATTCGTTCGTGTCGCGGTTCTGCCTGGCCGAGAACATCTCGTCCGTCTTCAACCGCTCCTCCGCATCGGCCAGCAACTCGGAATAGTGGTCGATCGCCCGGTCGATCTGCCCGTTGCGAAGGTACGCCATCGCCAGGACGTTCCGACGGGCCACGAGCATGTCCTCGCGCTCTCCCGCCTGCTCCCACCACTTCACCGCCTGGTCATAATCGTCATCGACCTTGTGGTACCACAGCCAACCGGTCTCAAAGAAAAGCTCGTAGGTGTAGTCGTTGAACTTGGCGCCCTCGGCCCCCAGCGCGATCGCGCTCGGCACGTACCTCCTGTCCGACCGCGAACCTTCGTCCGTGAAGTTGTAGGCGATGTGCCACATGCCAGTCGCGTAAACATCGATCTGGTGCGGGTCCAAAAGCGTGACCAACCGGATGATCGGCAAGACAGCGTCGTAGTTGCCCTCGTCAAAGAACTTGTCCGCCCGGACCCACAGGATCCCGGCGACCATCTCCCTGAAGCCGGCCAGCGCGAACAACAACTGGTCCGGCGACAGCTTCCCGCTACCCGCCGCAGAGTCGTTCCGGGGAGCGTAGTTGGCCTTCCAAAAAGCGTGGTTCTTTTGGGTCAAAAACGCCTGGCCGACCATCAACAGGGCGACGGCGGCAATGATCGGGGCCCTCTTGACGTGCACTAAACCTCTCTCCGGTCGAACACCATGATCCCGAGCAACACGAGCACTGTGATATAGACCACCGCGTACATCACCAGCTGAAGGTAGTACATCTCCTCCGACCTGATGTCGTGGCCCATGTTGATCGCGCCGCTCTGGACGTTGTACTGGTAGAAGTTCGGCACCACCATGTGCAGCAGCTGAAGGCTCCCCTTGACCGTCGGGTCAAGGTCCTTGTTCGCGGCAAGGTCGTTGAACACAGGGCTGAACATCGTCCCCAAAAGGTACGCGCCCCCAGAAAGGAAGAAGTTGACGATCGGTGTGGCAAACGTCGAGAAGAACATCGCCACCGCCGCCAGCAACGACATCTGTACAAAGAACGCGATCGGCGCCTTGGCCAGCGTCATCAGCTGCTCGATCGGCGCGTTCCCTTGCGTGATCTTGAACGCCAGGACCATAACGCCGGTCATCAGCGCCATCATCAGGCCAAGGGCCGCGACAGCGCCCAGGTACTTGCCGATCAAAAACTGCCAGCGCAAAACCGGCTTGCTCAAAATCGTGTAGATCGTGCGCCGGTCGATCTCGTTCGGGATCAGGTACACGGTCAGAACAATCGCGATGACCGCGCTCGTCAGCTGGATGACACCCAGCGTGAAGCTCGTCAAGACCGAATAGGTCTGCCGCACCGAAAGCACGTTCAGACCAGGCGCGATGACCAGGAACAGAACGCCGATGAGCAGGATGACCAGCAACACGCGCCGCCGGATGGCCTCGCCAACAGTCGTCCGCGCGATCGAAAGGATGACGTTCACGCCTTCACCTCCTCGCCGGTGCCTTCGTCCGTCGTCGTTTCACCTGTCATCTTGTGCAGTTTCCTTCCCTTCAAAACGTTGTCCGAGCTCACAGACTCCAAGAACAGGTCTTCAAGCCGTTTGCGCCTCGGAATGATCGAGGTCACATGGCCGTTTTTGGCCCGGATCGCGTCCCCCACCGCGTTCGTCTCGTTCGTGTCCGGCATGTCCAGGATCAACCGTCCGTCCTTGAAGGAAACGACCGAGTCGTCTGAACGGAACCCGTTCGCAGTGGCCTCGTCCAGATGGTCGGCAGTGATCTCGATGCGGCCACCGGTCAAAAGTTCGTCCAGATGGCCCTGGTGGACAAGCTCGCCCTTGTTGATGATCGCCACCCTGTCGCAAATCCGCTCGACGTCGCTCAACTCGTGGCTGGAGATAAACACCGTCCGGCCCTCCTCGCGGAACTTGAGGATCAGGTCGCGGATCTCGATGTGCGCGATCGGGTCCAAACCGCCCGTCGGCTCGTCCAAAAACAGCAGTTCAGGGTCGTTGAGCAGGCTCTGCGCCAACCCGACCCTCTGCTGCATACCCTTGGAATACTGGCTGATCGGCCGGTTCATGTCGCCAGAGAGGTTCACCCTCTCCAACAGGTTCTCGCAAAGCGCCTTGTCGTTGATCCCGAACAGGCTCGCGTAAAACCGCATGATCTCGATCCCGGTCATGTGCTCGTAGTAGTAAGGCTTCTCCGGCAGGTAGCTCAGCCGCTTGTGGGCCTCGATGTCACCGGCCTCCTTCCCAAGGACGGTCGCGTCGCCAGAAGTCGGGTAGATGATCCCCAAAAGGATCTTGATGGTCGTCGTCTTGCCCGCACCGTTGGGGCCGAGAAACCCGAAGATTTCACCCTTCTCGACCTTCAGGTCCAGGTCTTTGACGACACTCGTCTTACCGCCTCTGGTGCGGTATGTCTTTGTCAGGGCGTTCGTTTCAATGGCAAAGCTCAA
>CAZGER010000028.1:2659-10951 GCA_964524565.1 uncultured Chthonomonas sp.
TCAAATCAGAAGATCCTCCAAGGAAAATGGCGGGCCGATTATACCAATGGCCCGGGTTTTGGGCATGAGGCAACGACAGCCAAGTTTGTGAACGCCCCAAGCGCCGGAATCGTGCCCGGCTTCAAAAAAATCTCACGCCCCTTTCGCCCGGGCGACAAATCCAGCGACCTTTTCAGGGTCCTTCACACCGACCTCGCGCTCCAGCCCGGTGCAAGCGTCGACACCCCACGGCCCCACCCGCTCGATCGCGCTGGCGACGTTCTCCGGCGTCAACCCACCGGCCAAGATCGTCCTCCCACCGAAAGCCGATACGAACTCCGCGCAAAAACCCCAGTCCAGCACCTCG
Source organism: uncultured Chthonomonas sp. (assembly GCA_964524565.1). Lineage (GTDB taxonomy): Bacteria > Armatimonadota > Fimbriimonadia > Fimbriimonadales > Fimbriimonadaceae > UphvI-Ar2. The sequence goes on from CAZGER010000028.1 coordinate 3,006, forward strand.
CCCGTGCCCCCGAACGCCGAAGGATCGTACTTGTCCAGCACGACAAGCTCGCAACCAGCCGCCTGAACCACCAGCGATTCCACCGACTCGCCCGGCTTCGGTCGCACCGCCCTGATCCCGGCAAACCCCGCCAGATCGCCCGCCTGGTGCAGGTCGAAACCCGCAACCGGCCCGTCCGCCCTGGCGCCGAACACAGCGACCTTCGTCGCGCTGGTCCGCCATTCCGAAACCTCTGACCGCTCGCTCACAAACCGCTTGCTCGTCGGCTCGAACACGAACCCCACCATGTCCGCCCCACAGTCCACCGCAATGGCGGCGTCGGACGTGCTCGTCAGCCCACAGACTTTGACTACCATCCCATCACCTTGCGGACCTGCCCCGCAACGTCCGGAACCTCGCAAAACGCTGTGCCGATCAGGACCGCCCTCGCCCCTGCCGCCCTCACCCGCTCGATGTCGCCGTGTGTCCTCAGCGCGCTCTCACTCACCAAGACCGCCCTGCCGACAAGCTCAGGGATCACCGACTCAGAAGTCTCGATCCGCACCTCGAACGTCTCCAGGTCCCGATTGTTGACCCCCACCAGCGTCGATCCGATCTCCAGCGCGGTCTCAGCCTCCTCCAACGTGTGCGCCTCGACCAAAGCATCCATCCCGAGCGACTTCGCCAGCCCCAGAAATTCCTCCAGTTCGCCCCGACCGAGCCCGCTCACGATCAAAAGCACCGCGTCCGCTCCTGCGGCCCTGGCTTCGTAGATGTCGTGCTCGCACACCGTAAAGTCCTTCCGCAACACAGGGAGCCCCGTGGCCTCCCGCGCCTCGGTCAGATACCCGAGCGAACCCTGAAAAAACTCCTCGTCGGTCAGCACGCTCAAACAGTCCGCACCCACCGATTCATACGTCCGCGCCAACGACACAGGGTCGAAATCAGCCCGGATCGTCCCGGCCGAAGGGCTCCCTTTCTTGACCTCGGCGATCAGAGCCGGATCGTGGCCCGATCCTGTCAGCGCCGACAAAAACCCCCGGACAGGAGAAGCGTCCAATGCCCGGGCCTTGGCCTCCGCAAGCTCCTGGACCGTCCGCGATGACGCGACCTCCCGCTTGGCTGCAAAGATCTTGTCAAGGATCGTCACCGGTCCGCCACCAGAGCCTCCAGGTGCGCCAGCGCAGCCCCAGACCTCACACATTCCCTCGCGAGAGCGGCAGCCTCCGCCACCGACCCCGCCCGACCGCCCAAGACCAGAGCCACCGATGCGTTCGGCACCACCGCCTCGGTCCTGTTCCCACCGCCCGGCGAGAGCGCCTGCCTCAAGATCTCGGCGTTCTCCTCAAGGGTCTCCCCTTGCGCAAGGTCGGCCTCGGTCAGACCAGAGACCCCAAAGTCGCCCGGAACCCACCTGCCAACCTCGACTCCCCCGTCCCTGACCTCGTGATACTCGGTCGCCGCAACCGGCGACACCTCGTCCAGCCCGTCCTCCCCCCGCACCACGAACGAGCGTTCCGTCCCCAGTTTCATCAGGGCCTCCGCCACCGGCCCGACCGCCGACTCCAGCGAGACCCCCACCATCTGCCGCATCGCCCCCGCAGGGTTGGAAAGTGGCCCCAGCAGGTTGAAAAACGTCTGGAACCCCAGGGCCCTCCTGACCGGCCCGACGTGCCGCATCGCCGGATGGTGCGACGGCGCAAACAAGAACGCCATCCCAAAGACCTCGATCCTGCGCCCGAGCTCCTCTGCCGACCCCTCGATCGGGACCCCCAAAGCCGAGAGCACGTCCGCGCTACCGCACTTCGATGTCACCGCGCGGTTCCCGTGCTTGGCGACCTTGGCCCCCGCCGCAGAAGCCAAGATGGCTGCCGCCGTCGAAAGGTTGAACGTCGGCCTGCCCCCGCCCGTCCCGCAGGTGTCGACAAGGCCCCCCGCGCCAAAGTCGTGCCGGACAGCGTGCGCCCGCATCCGCTCCGCGAACCCGCACAACTCGTCCCCGGTCGCACCCTTCATCCGCATAGCCGCCAAAAACGCCCCGACGACCGCCGGGTCCGCATCGCCAGCCATCAAAGCGTCCATGACCGCCGATGCCTGCGACCGGTCCAACGACCGCCCAGCCACCACCGATCCCAGGGCATCGACCAGCAACATAGGGGACTAGTTTACTGGCCCGGCCGGACTCGCGACGACCGTAAAGTCGGCAGGTATGATCAAGCCATGCTCCAGGAGTTCGGGCCGATCCTCATCATGATGGCCCTCGCCGCGTTGGTCTGCACCGTCATGGTCGTCGGGTCTTGGCTCCTTGGCCCCAAACGCAGCACCAAGTACAAGTCCAGCGTCTACGAGTGTGGCGTCACACCCCTGGGCCAGGCCGCAGAGCGCTTCCCGGTCAAGTTCTATCTCGTCGCCATCCTCTTCGTCCTCTTCGATATCGAGGTCGTCTTCCTCTGGAGCTGGCTGACCGTCTTCAAGAACGCCCCGGTGGATTACCAGGTTTTCACAGGGATCGCCGTCGGCATCTACATGCTCCTGTGGATCCTAGGCGACGCCTACGTCCTGCGCGTGGGAGCCGTCGATTGGGACGAGTCCACATCCCTCGCCCCAGAGAAACTTGCCGGGGCCGAGACCACCGGCGCGGAGACCGGCAATGCCTGAGACGACCGCCGAAAAAGCATCCGTCACCGCCCTCCAAAAGGCGTTCCCAAAGGCCGTCATTTCCGTCCTCGAAAAGGCCGGTGACACCTTCGTCTGCGTCGAGACCGCCAGTATCGAGAACGTCGCCAGGTACCTCAAGGACAACCCCGCCCAGCAGTTCGACTACTTCGTCGAGTGCGTCGGCGTCGACTACAGCACCTGGAAGCACGAACGCGACCTCCAAGGCCGTTTTGAGGTCGTTTACAACCTGTTTTCCACATCCCGCAACGAGCGGCTGTTCCTCAAAGTCGCCGTCGACGACGGCACCGCCGTTCCCTCCCTCGTGCCTGTCTACCTCGGCGCCGAATACCCCGAACGAGAGATCCAAGACCTCCTCGGAGTGACGTTCAAAGGCAACGGGCCGGTCGAAGGACAACGCTTCCTCCTCCCCGACGATTGGGTCGGCCACCCCCTGCGAAAAAACGAGCCGCTGGGCGGCGAGGACGTCGTCTTCCATGAAGGCATGACAGGGCCGGCCGTCGAAGACGTCCAGACACCACACACCGGAGAAAGCTGGGAGGGAAAAACCAGCTCGCGGGACGTGTCGGGCAGATGAACAAGTTCACCTTGGCCTGAACAACGTGAAATCATTTTTGGAACAAACGGCACAGTTTGTGTATACTTACTCTCTAGGAACCTTTGCCGACCGACAGGCACCGCGCTAGCTCAAGCTCCCGCGGTCGCAAGGAGACTCGGGAAGGGGACCGAAATCCATACTCGGACATTGATTCTCATGAAAAGAGCATTCACCCTTATCGAACTGCTCGTCGTGATCGCTATCATTGCGATCCTCGCGGCAATTCTCTTCCCGGTCTTCGCTCAGGCCAAGCTTGCTGCCAAACAGACGGCTTCTCTCTCGAGCGTAAAACAGATCGGTACCTCAAGCCAGATCTACATGGCTGACTACGACGACCTCGACGTGCCCTACCACTGGTGGCGCCGCGCCGACGCCGTCTACATCACCTGGATGGAAATGCAGGAGCCCTATGTCAAGAACAAGGACATCTTCATCAACCCCGCTCAGGTCAACGACGCCAACACGTTCTACACCGGCTGTAGCTCCACCTCCAACCCGAGGCTCGTGAGCCACTACATCCGACCGACGTGGATCAGGTACGACTATTGGAACTGGTTCGGCACCGTCATGTTCGCAGGCATGCCGATCCTCCAGAGCCCGCTCACCGACGGCACCGTCGGTGCAATGAGCTCGGTCTGCTCCCCGGCCACCCTCACCTCGCGACCCTATGCGGCTTGCCGCCCACTGTCGCAGACAGACGAGCCGTCCAACGTGACGATCCTCGTTCCTGGCTACTTCATCACCTATAACCGACCGTCACCGGCTCCCGAGGGCGACACCAAGTTCGGCTCGGCATGTATCACCGGTTTCGGCCCGGACCCGCTCAACCAGACGCACCTGAACACGATCCAGGTCTTCCGGAAAGGCGGCAACTATGCACTGGGTGACAGCCACGCACGGTGGTACGCGTCCAGCAACATGAACGCCAACAACAGCAGGCCGCACAACTACGGCGGGACCAACTATCCGTCCAGCCCGTACATGGTGGTCGTCAACTAAGACCATGCGTGCAATTGCAGCTATCGTCGTCCTCGTGGCAAGCCTCTCCTTTTGGGGATGCGGCTCCAGCGGGGAAATGGAAGAGGTGAAAGTCCCGGCCAAGACACAAGGGCCGGAAGAAATCACCGCAAGGGGTCAAACCCAGAAGGCTGAGACCGCCACGACCGATTCCGGTCCGGCGCTCCCTCCGCCTCCCATGCCGGGCGAATAGCCCGCAATGCACTCCCGGCCCTGGACACAACGTCCAGGGCCGGCTTTTTTTCGCCCACACCCGCACAGAACCCCACCACACCGCCCAAGACTCGGCCAAAATAACAAAAGCCCATGAGCCAGACCTTCATCCCCAGCACAGAAACCGTGTTCGAACGCACTGGCGAGAACACGATGATCGTGAACATGGGGCCGCAACACCCAAGCACCCACGGGGTCCTCAGGGTCATCTGCGAACTCGAAGGCGAGACCATCGTCCGCTGCCAGTGCGTCATCGGATACCTCCACACAGGAATGGAGAAAGAGGCCGAGTACCAGAGCTACCACAAGTGCGTCGTCATGACCGACCGCATGGACTACCTCAACGCCAACGGTAACAACCTGGCCCATGCCCTCGCTGTCGAAAAACTCCTCGGCTGCGAGATCCCAAAACGAGGACAGTACCTGCGCGTCATCCTCGCCGAACTCAGCAGGATCGCAAGCCACTGCGTCTGGCTCGGCACCCATGCCCTCGACCTCGGCGCCATGACGCCCTTCTTCTACATCATGCAGCAGCGCGAAATGGTGCTGGATATGTTCGAGATGTTCTCGGGCGTCCGCATGATGCCCTCGTGGATCGTCCCCGGCGGGCTCAGAGGTGACATGCCGGCAGGGTTTGAGCTCAAACTCCGCACCTTCCTCGCCAAGTTCCCGTCAGAGCTCCAGGTCGTCGAGAACCTCCTCGTCGAAAACCCGATCTGGAAAGAGCGCACCCAGGACGTCGGCGTCCTGACCGCCAGCGAGGCCCTCGCCCTCGGCTGCAGCGGGCCGATCGCCAGGGCGAGCGGGTCAGACTTCGACCTGCGCAAGGCCAAACCCTACAGCAGCTACCAAGACTTCGACTTTCTCGTGCCGGTCGGCAAGGTCGGCGACGTCTACGACCGCTTCCTGTGCCGCATCGCAGAAATGAAGGAGTCCTGCAAGATCCTCCAGCAAGCGATCGACGGACTCCCCGAAGGCCCCTACAACACCAGCGACCGCAAGATCGCACCCCCGCCCAGGCAAGAGCTGGACAGCAGCATGGAATCGCTGATCCACCACTTCAAGCTCTACACCGAAGGGTTCACCGTCCCGCCAGGAGAAGCCTACGCCGGGATCGAAGGCTCCAAAGGCGAACTCGGCTTCTACATCGTCTCCGATGGCACCAACCGGCCCTACCGGTGGCACGAACGGCCCTCCAGCTTCATGAACCTCAAATCCCTTGAGGTCCTGGCTGTCGGAAGGCTCATCGCCGACGTCATCGCCATCATCGGATCGATCGACATCGTCCTGGGCGAGATCGACCGCTAGCTCCCTGAACCCACCCCACAACCGATCCCACGGGGCGGTCACAAAAATTCCCATATCCAGTACACTGGAACGGTCAAATGAGCGACCTCATCCAACTCGGGGCTGTCAACGAGCGGCCCAAGGCACCGAAATCGGACGAGATCCAACTGAGGTTCAGCCAAACCGCCATCGCCCAGCTTGAGGCCCTAAAAACCCACTACCCCACCCAAAAAGCCTGCATCCTGCCGGGCCTGTGGATCGCACAAAGGGAGAACGGCGGCTTCCTGGACGCAGACGCCATCGCAGAGGTCGCGTCCCGCCTCGGCCGGTCCTACGCCGAGGTCGAGGGCGTCGCCACCTTCTACTCGATGTACAACACCGCCCACGCCGTCGGAAGGCACATGATCGAGGTCTGCACCTGCCTCAGCTGCCATGTGTGCGGCGCGTACCGCGTCGGCGACTACCTCAAAGAAAAGCTCGGGATCGAGTTCGGCGAGACCACCCCGGACGGGATGTTCACCCTCCACGAGGTCGAGTGCCTCAACGCCTGCGACAGGGCGCCCCTCCTCCAGGTCGGCGACCAGTACCACGGCCCGGTCGACCAAACCTACATCGACAAGCTCATCGACAGTCTCCGGGCCCAAGATCCGACAGTCACCAAGCTCGCCGACGAGATCGTCAAGGTCCACCTGCTCAACGGCAAGGACTGACCGTCAAACCCGGGACCGAGACCGTCTGCGGGCGACCATCACCCCGATCCCGACCGCGATCGCGATAGGGCCGACAGGCTCTGGGACAGCCCCCACCAGCACGTTGTCCACCAGCAAGAACGAATCGCCCGAAACCGAAGGCCCCGTGCTCTTCAGCCAGTACCGGCTGTACTCCCCCTCTGGAAGCTCCAACCGAAAGTGCAGCGGCACGAACGAACTGTCGAACGTGTGCGAGACCGAGGCCACAAAGGTTTCCTCCATGTACCCGCTCAGGGTCAAAGTGTTGCCACCCGTCCCCAGCGGCAGCGTCCACACGTCCATAGCCGCCCGGACAGACTCCGTGTCAGACGTGAACCACATCCCCCCGAACGCCCCAAACGCATAGTCCGGCCCAGGCACGTAGCCCCCAAACCCCAGCGTGTTCGGCGGACTGAACGACCCGCTCGGAAAGCCCGTGCTCGCGTCCTCGATCGCAAAATTGGTGAAACCACCTTGGTGGCGGCTGACATCGTAAAAGCGGATGCCACCGTTCGTGAACGTCGTAAAGACCTCCCCTTCGGTAAGGTCGTCAAAGTTGGCAACAAGGTCGGCGCGTGATAAGGCCGCAACAGCCATCATGGCGATGGCGATGACAGGTCGAACCGCGACGAAAGTCGAGTTCTTCATTGGTCAGTCTCCTCTCGGCGAAACAACGCCGAGGCTCCGACTCCATCATATCGGCCCCTGCGCACGGTCGCTATGACCCACGTCATGCTCCCACCGACCAGCTGCCCCGCCGACACCCAGGGGGCCTAGAGAACGCCCCACCGGAACAACGCACCGCCTACCCCCTAGTAGAATCGTCCCATGTCTCTCCAAGCAGAATCCGCCGCGGCCATCGGGATCCAGTGGGACCTATCCGCCCTGTTTTCCAGCAAGACCGACCCTAAAATAGACTCAACCTGGGCCGACTGCCACCAGCGCGCGAACGACTTCGCCGTAAAGTACAGGGGCAAGGTCGCCACGCTCTCACCCTCCGAACTGGCCACCGCCCTTCAAGAACTCGAATCGGTCTCCAACGAGGCCTCCAAGCCCTCCCACTTCGCCGGGCTCCTCTTTGCCGCCGACACCAGCGACCCGGAGAACGGCGCCTTCCTCCAAGAACAGTCCGAAAAATCCTCCGAGCTCCGCGTCAAACTGATCTTCCTCGAACTCGAACTGCAAAAAATGGACCAGGCCGCCATCGATGCCCTGGTCGCCCACCAGGACATGGCCAACTACCGGCACTTCGTCGCCGTCACCCGCGCCTACTCCCCCTACATGCTCTCCGAACCAGAGGAGGTCCTGCTCGAAGAAACCTCCAACACCGGCGTCCGGGCATGGGTCCGGCTCCACGAAGAAGTCACCGCCAACCACGCCTTCGCCTACACCGACCCTTCCTCCAACGAAAAATCGACCCTCACCCAAGAAGAGGTCCTGGAAAGGCT
>CAZGER010000028.1:10961-11209 GCA_964524565.1 uncultured Chthonomonas sp.
CCTGACCGAAAGGTCAGACAAGCTGCCGCTGACGCGCTCTCAGAGGGCCTGGCCGAGCTCGAACGCGTCGTCTGCTACACCTACAACACCATCCTCGCTGACAAACGGCTCGAAGACAGGCTCCGCAAACTCGAGTACCCAGAAAAGTCGCGCCACCTCGCCAACGAACTCGACAAAGAGACCGTCGATGTCGTCATGGCCCTGTGCCGTGAGCGCTCAGACCTTGTCGCACGCTACTACAAGGTCAA
>CAZGER010000029.1:0-10440 GCA_964524565.1 uncultured Chthonomonas sp.
GGAAGGCGGTCGAGGCGAAGGTTGGTTGGAACTCTGGTTGGGGGACGCTTTTGCCTAAGGGGCCAGGGGTTGCTCTTGGCGGGCTTGCACCATAACGCTCGCGGCGGCGGCGACGTTGCCGGCGAGTTCGATGAACGCCTTGGCGTGGGCTGACTCACCGTAACCGACGACGCTGGGAATGCCTTCGTCGGCGGACTCGCTGACCTCTGGGTCCAGGGGGATCGAGCCTAGGAGGGTGGTTCCCAGCTTGGCGGCGAGCCTTTCGCCGGTGAGTCCGGCGAAGACCCTGTTGGCGGCTCCGCAGGACCCGCACACAAGGGCTCCCATGTTCTCGACGACTCCCAGGACGGGGGTTTCCAGTCGGTTGAAGAGGTCGGCGCAGGACCCGGCGATGTTCGCGGCGACGTTGTGGGGCGTGGTGACGATGACGACCCCGGTGAGGGGGACCGACTGGGCGAGGGTCATGGGGGCATCTCCGGTGCCTGGTGGGAGGTCGACGAGGAGGTAGTCGAGGTCGCCCCAGTTGACGTCGACGATGAGCTGTTTGACCGTTCCGGCGACCATCGGGCCGCGCCAGAGGGGGGCTTGTCCTTCTTGGAGGAGGTAGCCGAGGGACATCATTTTGACGCCGAACCTTTCGATGGGGACGATCTTGGACTCGTGGGTGAAGGGGTGCTCGCCAGCCGTGCCGGTCATCATGGGGACGCTGGGGCCGTAGACGTCTGCGTCCATGAGTCCGACCTTGGCGCCGGTCTTGGCGAGGGCGACGGCGAGGTTGACGGTGACGGTGCTTTTGCCCACGCCGCCTTTGCCGCTGGCGACGGCGATGATCTGGCGGACGGTGGGAAGAATGTCTTCTTTTGCCGGTGTCCGCGGTCGGACCTGGGCGGTCATTTCGACCTCGACGTTTTTGACTCCTGCGAGGGCGGCCACGGCGTCGTGTGCCTGTTGCTGGAGGAGGTCCTTGACGGGGCAGGCGGGTGTCGTGAGTTCGATCTTGAACCTGACGTCTTCTTGCTCGATCTCGATGTTTTTGACAAACCCTAGGCGGACAATGTCGGCGTTGAGGTCCGGGTCGTTGACCGACCTGAGGGCATCGAGGATGTCGGCTTCGGTGACGGGCATGGGTTAGGGGGAGCCTACCTAACCACCGGACGAGGGCTCAGGGTTGAGGAACCACTCTTTGAACGTGGGTTTGACCCAGGCGATGAGGAGGAAGAACAGGGGGATCGTGAGGATTCCGGTCGCTAGCCCGAGGGCGATATTGACGAGGTGGGCGGTGTACCATGACTCTGACCTTGGGCGGAAGATGAGCAGGAGGTTGAGGACGCTGAACAGGAACCCGATAAGGGCGAAGGCTTGGCCGGTGAGCGTGAAGGCGAAGATAATCGCCTCCCGGACGTCTGGGTCTGGCTCCACAACGAGGTGGTGCATGTAATCCCCGAGCCTGAGGAAGATGAGAGAGAACGCGACGTTGAGGACGGCGTTGAGGACGCAGAACGCCTGGTACCAACCCCACACGCGGCGGTGCATGCCTGGATTATGGGTCGTCTGTGCCATCCTTGCGTTTCTTCCATGTCCTTGCGCCGGATCCCGTTTGACAGTCTGTGCCTGAGCGTTGTTGTCCACGAATGCCAGGGGCTTGTCGGCGCGTCTGTCCAGCGAGTGGTGCAGCCGGACGAGACTTCGCTGGTGCTGGAACTGTACGGCAAGGGGCTCTCGCGGTTGACGGTCTGCTGGCACGCGGAGTACGCAAGGGCGCACCTGACGGAATCGAAGGCCAAGGGCGCGGAGCCTTTGATGCAGCTTTGCGCGGCGGCGCGCAAGCATTTGACGAACGGCAGGGTCGCTTATGTGCGTCAGAGGGGGCTGGACCGGATCTTGGAGATCGGCGTTACGACCAGGGACGGGGAGTATGTGGTCGTCGCCGAGCTGATGGGCAAGCACTCGAACCTGATGGTCGTTGACGGAGCGGGGCGGATCGTGGCGTGTGGGAAGACAGTCGGCCGGGGCAGTTCTTCCCGTCCGGTGAGGGTGGGGGCGGTGTACGAGGCTCCGCCGGTGCGACAGTCGAAGTCGGTGACTGAGGCAGTGGCGGGGGACGAGTTGATGGGACTTGAGGGTGTCTCTCCGTTTTTGGCGGATTTGGTGCGGGCTGGGTTTCCGCTGGAGGGTGTGCAGGCGGTCTTTCTGGGCGGGGCGGCCGCGCCTGTGCTGGTCGACAGGGCCGGGGCTTATCCGGTGGACGTTTCAGTTTTGGGTCTGAAGGGGGTGGGGACGGCGACTCTGTCGGCGGGGTTGGAGACGGCGTTCGCACAGAGGATCGACGAAGACCAGTTCCGGCAGGCAAGGCAGGGACTTCTGCGTCAGCTGCACAGGGTCTTGGACGCGAGGGCGGCGGCTTTGCACGGTCTTGAGGCGGCGGCCCATGCAGCGGAGACTGCTCCGTTGACGCAGACTCTGGGCGAGTTGATCTTGGCGTACCAGGGGACGATTTGCGAGGGGGCCAAGGACGTGCGGGTCCATGACTATGAGGGCAAGGAGGTGACGATCTCGCTGGATCCTGAGCTTTCGGCGGTCGAGAACGCGAACAAGATGTTCAAACGGGCCCGCCACGCCAAGGACCGGGCCTTTGAGGTGGACGAACAAAGGAAACGGATCCAGTTCGAGCATGATGAGGTTGCGCGCCTCTTACTCGAGCTTGAGGCGGCAGTGACTCTGGCCGAGGCGGAGTCGGTGCGGTCGCGGGCGGAGGACAAGCTGTGGCTGAACCGTCCGGTTTTGCCCCAGAAGAAGGAGGACCGGCCGTACGAGGGGCACTCGGTGCGGGAGCTCGTCAGTCCGGCGGGGTTTCGGGTGCTGTACGGCACGAACGCGACGTCGAACGACTTTTTGACGACGAGGGTGGCCAAGGGGAACGATCTTTGGTTCCACGTTCGGGGGCAGAACAGCGCGCACGTCGTGCTTTGCACGCGGGGGATGCCGGAGAAGGTGCAGACGGCGGACCTTGTGTTCGCGGCGCAGACTGCGGTGCGGAACAGCCCGGCCAAGCATTCGAGCCATGTCCCGGTCGACTACACGCTGAAGAAGCATGTCCGCAAGCCCAGGGGGTCGGCGGTGGGGTTGGTGGTCTACGAGCGTGAGAAGACCCTGCACGTCGATCCGTGAGGTTGGTTTGGGGCTTGTCGGTCGCGGGGTTTGCGGGCCTACACGGGAGTGGTTCGACGTGGCAAAATGGAGGTTCCGTTCCGTCCTGCAGGGCGGAGGAGTGCGCACTTGGCCAAGTCGACAACCACCACAGACACCATCGCCCGCGACTATGCGGACCGCCTGGTCCTTGAGAAACTCACCGAGATCTTTGAGGCAGTGAAGCCGAGCGAGGTTTCCGACCTTCTTCAGAAGCAGGGTCTGAACCTGGCGACGGTCCGTTCGCTGCTGGCCTCGAACCCAGTGAGGTTTGCGTACGAGGAGCGTCGGTGGGTTCCAGCGGCGCGGGTGGAGACGGCGGGCCGTCCGTTGGCGGCGATCGTCCATGCGATGGTCTCGCGGTACGGCGCACCGACGCCGATCCCTCTGATCGCGATCGAGGTGAGCCGGGTGACCGGGATGGACGAGGAGACCGCTGAAGTGACGGTCTGCCGGTTGGCGAAGTCTGACGACGCTTTCTTTTTGACCAGGAACGACCACGTCGGGATTGAGGAGTTCGCGTTTGTGGCGATGGACGAGTCTGCCGAGCGGGCGTTTGAGCTCAACGGCATCACTGCGGAGCAGGTAGCCGAGGTTCAGTCGAAGCTTGGCAAGTTCGACTGGCTGGCGGAGGACGCGATCGTTTCGGCCCTGGACAAGGCTGCGCCGTTGAACGGCAAGGCCCTGGCGGCGGCGGCGTGGAGCGAACTGAATAGCGACCCGCTGGGCGAGCGGCTCTACGATTGGAAGGCCTTTGCCGCCGAGCTGCTTTCTGTCCCTGGCTTTGTGATGGCATCGGACGGTTCGATCTGGCCGGACTCTGAGGTTACGAACTGGGTGAGCCAGACGGTGAAGGGCGCGGGCAAGTTCGACGCTGTGATCGAGGTGGAGGACGCGACGCCGCTTGAGTTTAAGAAGTCGGACATTGCGGACTGCGCGAAAACGATCCGCGACTCGGAGGTGTCTGTGACGGCGACGAGCCTTTTGGAGCAGAAGTTCGAGGTGACGCAGAACGTGAAGACGTTCCCGGACGATCTGGCGAACATGATGGAGGCATTGAAGGCGGACTCCAGCGTGTGGTGGGTCGGTGGGGACAGGTTCCGGAAGCCCGGCACGGCGCCGGACTTTATCAACGCGGTGCCGGAGCCGTTCAAGTTTGTGCCTTCTGGCCTTTTGCAGGAAGACGGCGACCCGGTGGACGCGGAGTTGACAGACGAGGGGCTTTCGAGCTCTTTGCGGAAGTTGATCGTCCACCCGCTGGCGACGGACGTGATGGACGAGGAGCGGACCCCTGCCCCGAAGACCATGCCGGAGTCTGTGCGGCTTGTTTTGAAGCCGATCCACCGCGAGTTGGGGACTTTTCCTTTGTGCCAGTTCCCGAGCGGTTGGCTGAGCACGTCGCCGAACATCCAGGAGATCATGTTTGTCGACAAGTCTGGGAACGAGCTTCAGGTGTGGCTGAACGAGGACTGCCGTTTGATGTTCAACCTGTTCGACTGGTGGCTTGAGCAGCCGGTGGAGTCTGGTTCGGTGTTCCAGCTGACGAGGACGGACAAGCAGAACGTTTTTGAGTTCGAGTGGCTTGAGCAGACGGACCCGGTGGTTTACATCTCGAACCAGCGGATGGAGGAGCTTAGGACGATTGCGAGCGAGTCCGAGGGCAAGAGCACCTTTGAGGTTTTGTGCGAAGTGATGGCCCACTGGCCGAAGGGCGCAGACTTTTTGACGGTGCTTTGGGAGATCAACGTTGTCCGCCGGACGAGCAGGCGCCTGTTGGCCTCTTTGTTCAGCAGTTACGTGTGTTTCTACCAGCGGAGCGGTTCTCCTGTGTGGCACTACGACCACAAGAAAGTGGAGCAGGGCTTCGACAAGACGAAGAAGAAGTTCATCGTCAAGGACTAGGTGTGACGGGCAGATGACCCACCGGGGTTGAAATCTCGGCGTTTGTCTGCCATCATTTCTGGGCTCGAACAGCGCAAACATGGCAAACCTCAAGTCATCCAAGAAGGACGTCCGCCGCTCTCAGGAGAAAGCGACGGTGAACAAGAGCGTCAGGACCGCCCTGAAGACCACGGTGAAGAAGGTCCGGCTGGCGGTTGAAGGTGGCGACAAGAAGCAGATCGATGCGGCCATCAGCGCTTCTGCCCGGAGCATGGACAAGGCCGCGCAGCGCGGGATCATCCACAAGAACCAGGCTGCGAGGCGCAAGAGCCGGGCAGCAAAGCTGGCGAACAAGAAGCCGGAGTAGAGCGGTCCGTATTTAGTTTAGAAAAGCACCCACGGAGAGTTCCGGGGGTGTTTTTTTATGAGTCGTCGGTTCCCCGGGCCCTGCTGCGGCGTTCGTCTTTTTCTTTGATCGACTCGCGTTTGTCGTACATTTTCTTGCCCCTGGCGAGGGCGACGGCGACCTTTGCCTTGCCTTCCTTGAAGTAGACCTTGAACGGGACGAGGGCAAGTCCCTTTTCTTCTGACTTGCGGCGGAGCTGTTCGATCTCCTTTTTGTGCATGAGGAGCTTTCGGTCACGGCGCCTCTCTGGGCGGTAGGAGGTTGTGAAGGCGTAGGGTTCGATGTCGAAGGAGAAGAGCCAGAGTTCGCCGTTGACGACGCGGCAGTAGGCGTCTGTGAGGCTGGCGCGACCCAGAAAGAGGCTCTTTACTTCAGAACCCTGGAGCACAATGCCTGCTTCGTGCGTTTCTTCAAAGTGGTAGTCGAACGAAGCCTTCCTGTTTTGGATGGTGGCCGGGCCCTTGGGGCCGGCGTCCTTCCCCTTCTTGGCCATAGGTTCGGGAGTCTACCGCCAGCGTTAGAGAGGTACCATCACACCAATGAATCTGAGATCTGGGCGGGCTATCTTTGTGCCTGCCATCGTTGTCTGCGCGGCGATCCTGCTTGGCGGTTGCGGCAAGAAAGAGACCGCACCCAAGCCGGGCAAGACCACTTGGGAAGACGTCACGGTTGGCACCGGCCGCGAGGTCGCGGACTGGGACGCGGTGTACGTGCTTTATCGTGGGACGCTGCAGGACGGGACGCAGTTTGACGGGAACCTGGACAACAAGGCGGAGAACATCCCGTTGGTTTTCACGCCTGGCCAGCACGGTGTGATCGAAGGTTGGGAGAAGGGGATCATCGGTATGAAGGAGGGTGGTGTCCGGACCCTGAAAGTGGCCTGGAACGAGGGCTATGGGCCGGGCGGCAACGAGAAGATCCCGCCTTACGCCGACCTGAACTTTGAGATCCACCTGTTGTACGTCGTGAAGAAGGGTCACGAGCTGGAGTTTGACTTTAACGACGACAAGGTCGGCACTGGGGCTGAGGCCAAGGCCGGCGACAAGGTGGCGATCCACTACGTGGGCTCCTACCTGACGGGTAAGAAGTTCGACTCTTCGAAGGAGCGGTCTGAAACTCCGGTGACTTTCACTTTGAGTCCGAGCGAGCTTGTGATCCCTGGGATCCGGGACGGTGTGCTGGGCATGAAGGTGGGTGGCAGGCGGACGATCGTGATGCCTCCGGACCTGGCGTTTGGTGGCGGCGGATCCAAAAATGTGACAGGGCAGCAAGCCCTAAAGTTCGTCATCGACCTGGTTTCTGTCAACGGTCAGTGACCCAAACACGTCTGAACTAACAACATGAAGAACCTCATTACTGCCATCGTTTGCGTCGGCCTGGCTTCGGCCGTGGTCGTTACTCCGTCGGTTTCTGCCGCGCAGGTCTCCAAGCAGGGCTCGAAGTACCTGTTCCGGATCAAGTGGTCGCCTGGGAAGAGCTACAGCTACAAGATGACGACGAGCGTGACCGGCGGTCAGAGCATGAACCTGGCCGGTGCTTTGAAGCTCAAGGTGCTTTCTGTGGCAAGCGGTGTTGCGAACATCGAGTCGACGATGAGCGGGATGGGGTCTCAGCAGCCGATGACCCAGAAGGTCAAGATGGACTCCCGCGGGAAGGTGGTCGGTCAGACCTCTGCGCAGAGCATGGGCACGAACATGGAGTTCCCGAAGGACCCGGTGGCGGTCGGCGGCACTTGGAACTCGACGATCAGCATGGGCGGGACCGGCAACCTGAACAGCAAGAATACTTTGAAGGGCTTTAAGACGATCAACGGCAAGCAGTACGCGCACGTGGTCACTTCCGTGACGACGTCTGGTTCGACGGGCGGCATGAAGATGACCGGTTCGGGCGACTCGCTGGTGGACATGGCGGACGGGATGAGCCTTCGTGCCACGTTCAAGATGGACATGACCGTGCCGATGACCCGGAGCGACGGTGGCGCGGCGAGCAGCCAGGCTATCAAGATGGCGGTCTCGGTCAACCGGCAGTAATGCTTCAAGCCGACCGACCGGCCGACCAAGCGCTTTGCCGGTTGCTGGCGGGGCATCCGCGTGTCGAACTTTCCAGCACCCCTTCTGACGAGGGGGTGCTTGTTTTTAGGGAGTCGGGCAAGGAGCGGCGGGTGTTTTTTGGTGGGACGGGCGGCGAGATTGTGGGTTTGGTGGAGACGATGGACAACAACCCTATGGTCTGCGCGGGTTCAGTGCGGGTGCCGACGGCGGACTCGACGCTTGCACTGATCGCGCTCTCACCGTTGGTGCGGGCAGGGCTCGTTTGCGACGAGCCGGCGGTGGCGTTCTCGTTCGAGCCTGGGTGTTCTGACCTTGAGGAGCAGATGGCGCTGGTTGGCCTGGTGGGTCCGGTGGCGGCCCATGTTGACGTGCAGGACCTTGGCACGGTGTTCAGCGCGAACGTGATGGCCGAGATTCCGGGCGGGATCGGTCCGGACGACGTCGCGGACCTGTTCTTTGAGTCGTACGGGAGGTCGTTCTTTGTCAGGAGCTTTATTGGCGCGGAGTGGGACACGGAGCTTGTCGCCGGCAAGCCGTGGGCGGCGACGCGGCTGAGGATCACGCCGGGGGAGGGCAACTCCTTGGTGACGGTGCAGGTGATGGCCGACCGGGACGGCAAGTGCGGGGCGGCGCAGGTTGTCCACGCGATGAACGTGATGTGCGGGTTCGAGGAGTCTTTGGGGCTGGAACCCTAGTCTTTGTCGAGGTCGACGATCTTCTTTTTTTCCTGCTTGACAGCCTTGATGTCCGCCGGGTCGCCGACGATGGCGTCGACGCCGTCTCCCGCAACCTTTTCCCACTTCCCTTCCCCGGCGCGTTTCCAGGTGGTCAGGCCCTTGTCGGCGGCCCTTTGAGCATTGGTTGTCTTTGGCGAGGTGACGATGCTTGCCTTGCTGACGACGCGGACGACCTTGAGTCCGCACCAGGGGCAGTGGGCGAGGGGTGCGTCGTCGAGCGATTGGAGGACGGCAAACCGGCCTTCGCAGACGAGGCATTCTCCGTCGGCCTTTTCGTACTCGTAGATCGGCATGGCGTTTGTGGTCAGAATAGACCACGTTGAACGAGTTTGACGCAATCAACGCGGACGTTGTCGCATGTCGGCGCTGCCCGAGGCTGGTGGAGTGGCGGGAGCAGGTGGCGCGGGACAAGCGCAAGAGCTTTCAGGACGAGGAGTACTGGGGCAAGGCGGTGCCGAACTTCGGCGACGCCCGCGCATGCGGGTTGGTGGTTGGTCTTGCTCCGGCGGCGCACGGTGCGAACCGGACGGGCAGGCAGTTCACGGGCGACAGGAGCGGGGACTGGCTTTACCGGGCCTTGCACAGGGCGGGACTTGCCAACCAACCGGAGGCTACGCACGTGGGGGACGGGCTTGCGCTTACGGGGATTATCCTGACCCCTGTGTGCCACTGCGCCCCACCCGACAACAAGCCGACGAACGAGGAGACCGAGAACTGTCGGCCGTTTTTGGAGCGGACTCTGGCTTTGGGGCCGTACCGGGCGTACCTGTGCCTGGGCTCGATCGCTTGGAAGGAACTGCACAGGTGCCTGGGAGTCCGGCCGCTGCCGAGGTTCACGCACGGGGTTGAGTCGGCGGGTCCGGGCGGCGAGCCGATCTATGCCTCGTTCCATCCCAGCCAGCAGAACACGTTCACGGGCAGGTTGACGGAGCAGATGCTGGACGACGTAATCGGCAGGTTTGCGCGGACCTTGGGCTTTTAGGGGACGGTGTTGACCAGGGAGGCGCGTTCGAACTCGTAGCGTTCGAGGTTGCCGTTCCTGGATGTCGCCACCTTGATCTTGGATCCGACCGGCCCGTTGAGGAGGTCGTCGAGGCGTGTGCGGCTGATCCGGCCGATGAAGGTGCCGTCGATATCGATGAGGTGGTCGCCTTCTTTGATCCCGGCTTTGGCGGCGGGGCTGTTGGGGGTGACGTCGAAGATCACCATTTTTTGGATCCTGCCGTTGTAGAAGGCGGTGATGCCTGTCTCACCGATCTCTGGGTCTGCGAACTGTCCGGTGAAGTTTTCGAGGAGCACCCGGCGGCGCACCATGTCGATGGTGACGTTAAAGTTTTTGAGGAACCCGAAGCCGACGGTTCCATCGTGCTCTGCCGAGCTGGAGGGGAGGTCGATGATGTCCCAAATGGCTTCCTCGACCGGGACGCCGTAGATGTTCATCCCTTTGAGCTTGACGCTCCAGGAATCGACGGGACCGGAGGCGACCCACGACTGTTTGGTGAAGGTCGGGGCGACGCCCTGCTTCCAGAGTCCGACGCGCTCGAGTGAGTCTTTGTGGGTGGTGGAGTAGAAGGCGTTTCCGGTATCGAGGGCGAGGACGAGCTTTTTGCCGGAGGGGGCGGCGACGCTCATCTCGATCGAGTTGTTGCCCATGGGGAGCATCTTGGCCATGAATGTGGTTTTGTTGTCGACCTGGCGGGTGGTGATGTCGTAGGACTCTGGGAAGAAGACGAACTTCTTTTTTTGGAAGTTGATCTGGAAGATGCTGTGGCTGACGGTCTCGAGGCCCATGATGCCGTCGCAGTGGACGCCATAGCTCTCGGTGTAGTCGCGGGTGGGCATGAGGACTACGGTCATGCCTTCGGGTTTGACTTTGAGGTTGCCGATCGCGAGGGACTTGACATCTACGGTGGAGGCCTGGAAGACCCCGACGAAGTCTTGGAGGTTCATCACGCCGGTGGGTTTGCCGAGGCTGACCGACTCTGAGAGGACATAGGCGCCGGAGAAGCCAGTGTCGAACATGCATGCCACGTTTTTGCCGTTGACGACGGAATCGACGATGATGGCGTGGTCGGTGACGGTGAACGGGTGTTCGATGACCGGACCCTGGTTGGATGCGGCGGCGAGGAGGGCTAGGGCGTTCAACATGTTCGTTCGAGGGCTCGCGGGGTCGCCCGTA
>CAZGER010000029.1:10450-11152 GCA_964524565.1 uncultured Chthonomonas sp.
TTTGCCTTCAGGGTCCAAAAACGCTAGAAGTGTGTCTGTCGAACGAGGCGGCAAGTTTGGTCCAAGATCATGTTTGGTACAGGTTTGCGGAAAGCAGCATTCACACTCGTTGAGCTTTTGGTGGTCATTGCGATCGTTGCGATCCTGGCTGCGATCCTGTTCCCTGTCTTTGCACGGGCAAAGACGGCGGCGAAGAAGACGGACGACCTGGCGCGGGTGAAACAGATCGCGACGTCGTCGGTGCTTTATTCTGCGGACTTTGACGACAACATCGTTGTTTTCCCGTACGCGGACGTTTGGAGCTCGCCGAGTTACGCCAACCGTCAGAAGGGGCCGTTTTGGACCGACCGTCTGATGCCATACGTGCGGTCTGGCGAGTTGTTCTCCTCGCCGGCGAACGGCGACCAGGTTTGGTATCCGCGCGGGTACTGGCTGCCAGGGGCCACGAGCGCGGCGGACACGTCGCCGAGATACAGGGTGACTTACTCGTTGAACGGGATGGTGGTGAGGGGGGACGCGCACCCAGACCGGCCTGGTTCGACGGCGGAGACCTCGGTGGACGTGATCTCCGAGATCGCTTTGATCGGGCCTGGCCAGACGCCGTGGAACTGGCACACGTGCGTCGAGTCCCCTTCGGGGACTGGGCAGACGCACTATTTCTGGGACTTTTCGGAGTCGGGGATGGGGTGGGGTTACGAGCTG
>CAZGER010000030.1:0-1059 GCA_964524565.1 uncultured Chthonomonas sp.
AGTGCCAGTCGCCGACGATGGTGCCTTTGGGGAGGGCGGCGCGGCGCTGTCTGGCGATCTCGGGGCTTTCTGCCCCGGCAGCGTCGGGGGCCTCTGACCTATGGAGCATCATGTCGGACCAGACCATCGGCTTGACTTTGGCCTGTTGAGCGATCTGGAGGAGGAACGGGAGGTGGGTGGCCCACATCCTGGTAGCGAAGTGGGGTTCGTCGGGGAGGCCGCGGTTGTCGATCTCGTCTAGGCCGAAGTGGACGGTGGAGGGGTTGAAGATCTGGAGGGCTTCTTGCCAGACGGAGGCGAGGAGGTCTTGGCTGGCCTTTTTGCGGGGGTCGATGGTGTAGGGGATCTGGGGGTTGACTGCGAGTTCGAGGTTCTGGCCGTTGGCGAAGAGCCATTCCATGTGTCCGAGGCTTTGGACGAGGGGGATGGGCTCGATGGCGGACTGTCGGTACTTGGCGACGAGGGCGGCGAGGACCGGCTTTGAGACTGTGACTGAGGTGGCGGTGCCTGGGGTGGCGTCCCAGGCGGTGCGGCTGCACTCGAGCACGACCTTGTTGAACTTGCCGACTGTGAGGACGTTGTCGATGAGGGCGGTCTGGAACGGGAGGGCTTGTGGGCCGACGAAGCAGTGGATCCCGCGCCAGGAAAGGCTGGGCCAGTCGCGCACACGGGTGATTGGGAGGGTCAGGCGACCGGCCCGGGGCCGCACGAGGAGGGCGAGGGTGCGGAAGGCGTGGTTGGTTCCTGCCGGTGTGCTTGAACGGACCGTCACCCCGGCGGGGCCGGTTGCGAGGTCGTAGCCTTCGGGCGGGAGCGACGGGTCGTGGGTGACGGTGACTGGGAGGCCGGGCATCTCGGAGGGGTTCCAGTCCCAGTGTTCGGAGAGGAAAGCGTGGAGCCATTTCGTCTGCTCCTGGGTGGAGGGGTTAGGGAGGAGGCCTTTGTGGCAGTCGATGGCGCCGGGTGAATCGGTGACGGACTTGGGTTTGGGGACGAGGGGGAAGGGGGTTGGTTCGGGGAGGAACGCGGTGGTGAGGGGCCTGGCTTTTGTCCAGGTGG
>CAZGER010000030.1:1069-4361 GCA_964524565.1 uncultured Chthonomonas sp.
GGCGCGTGGTTTTGCCCCGGGGGGGGGGGGGGGGGTCGGGGGGCCTGGGGGTTGGCTCGATCCGGACGGCAACCTGGAAGCGGACGGGTTGGTGGGGGTTGGCGACGACGTCGGTGAACCCGACCCAGACCAGTTCTTTGCCCTTGGCCCATTCCGCCTGGGACTGGCGGGCATCTAGGCACTCGATCCTTTGCGGACTGGCGAAGGTGAGTTTGGCGCCGGGGGCATCGAAGACGACCTGGTTTGACGGTCTGCCGAGAGCGCGGTCTTTGGTGGATCCTTGGGATCCTGGGAGGAGGTCGATGTAGGGGACGTTGAGTCCGTCTTGGGTGAGGGTGCCGTTTGCGATGTAGGGTGCCCAGAGCCTTGCGACGGCGAGTTCGATCCTGGCGGGTTTGTCGCCGTGCCAGACGAGGTCGTAGGTGAGGTCGAAGCCGGAGTCTTGGGGTGTGAGGCGGATCGTGCCGAGGACCCTGCCGTTGTCGCCCTGGATGCGGACGAGAGTCGATCCGGTCGCTTGTCGGAGGACGTCGAGGGGCTTCCATGCCGAGCTGAAGTAGCCCTGCTTCCAGCCTGGTTCGTAGAACTGGAACCCGGAGCTGTCGATGACGGTGGTCTCCCCGACGGTGGCGCGGAGGCCGCGGAAGGACGCGTAGTCGAACTTGACCTGGTCGGTTTGGGCCGGAGCGAGGAGCGCGGCGGCTATGAGGGCTAGTGTCTGCACGTTTGTCTTGCCCCCGCCTTGCGATCCATGCGTTGTAAGTACCCCAAAACGGTTATGGCGGCGCCGGAGGGACTATTCCCCGCCGACGACGCGGTTCATTGCTGGGTAGGAGTCGATGGAGACGAGCTCTTTTGTGCCGTCGACAGTGCGCCAGGTTTCGACCTCGTAGCCGGTTTTGCCGGGGTTTAGGACGGTGGACCTTTGGGGGCCGAGGACGATCTCGGCGGGTTTGTGGACGGCGATGCGCCTTTGGGAGATGTCGACCTGGGGCGGGTTGGCCCTGCACTCGAGGGTGACGGACAGCCATTTGCCGGTGGCGTCGGCGCGGATGGTGAGTGGTTTGCCGGTGGTGTTTTTGAAGGCGAGGTCGATGTTGGGGTAGGCGACGGCGGCGTCGCGGCCTGGGGCGACGTAGGTCGGTGCGTAGTGGTGGGCGGCGCGGGAGACGATGGGGAGCCCGGCGGCGAGGGCGGCGCCGTAGAGCGTGGTGCTGGTTTGGCAGACGCCTCCTCCCCAGGCGTCGACGAGTTGTCCGCCGAAGCTCACGGGGGCCCTTCGGTAGCCTTGGTCTCGCGACCAGGGGCCGACGGTCTTGTTGAAGGAGAAGGTCGAGCCGGGTGGGACGACGATCCCGTTGATCTTTTTGACGCAGAGCTCTGCGTTGTGCTTTTGGTTCGGCGACCTTCCGGCCAGGCTGGTGCGGAAGGAGGCGTAGTCGGTGGTGACCTGTTGTTCGGACCCGGCCCAGATCATTCCGACGG
Organism: uncultured Chthonomonas sp.; assembly: GCA_964524565.1. GTDB lineage: Bacteria > Armatimonadota > Fimbriimonadia > Fimbriimonadales > Fimbriimonadaceae > UphvI-Ar2. The sequence goes on from CAZGER010000030.1 coordinate 2,555, forward strand.
CGCCAAGGACGCAGGCGCCGGTGACGATCCAGCGGATCACTTGACCTTGGCTCCTATGGGGGGTGTGGTCGCTTGGATCTCTGGCTGGTACATGAGATACGCCTTGGTGGGGAGTGCGGAGCAGTCTCCGGCGGACTCGGCGCGGACGGCGTACTCGATGACGTCCTGTCCCTTTTGGGCGTGGGTGACAAAGAAGGTGGCTTTGTCATCGTAGTAGTTGGCGTTTGACCACCAGTAGTTCCATCCGTAGTCGGCGTCGGGGGGCGACTCGACGATGCGGCAGTTGCTGGGGATGGGGTCCTCGATGCAGACGTACCTTTGGTCGGCCTGGCAGGTGACTGTCAGCCTGACTCGGAAGACCTCTCCGGCTTTGAAGCTGGTCTTGGGGGACTTTCCGAGGACGCGGCGGAGGGACCCGTCTTCGAGCCGGACGGTCTCCATCGGGAAGAACTCTCGTTTGACGGAGAGGTTTTTGGAGGAGAGCGGCTTGTAGGAGGCATCGACGGTGACGGCCTGGTTCGCCTCGGCGGAGGCCCAGGCTGCACCTGCCCCGGCGACGAGGACGGCGACCCTGTTCTGTCCGGCGACGAGCCCGCTGAGGGGGACGGTGACCTTGACCGGCTTGGAAGTGCGGTCGAGGCTGCCGACCCAGACTTTTTTGCCGTTGACCTGGATCTCTGCCTGTCCGGTGAAGGTGGGTTCTGGTTTGAGGGACATGTAGAGGCTGGCGGCGGTGACCGCCTGGCTGGTGTGCCAGGTTGTGAGCCAGGACGAGCCTTTGCGCTGTTCGATGATGGTGGCAAGGGCCTTGTCAGCGCGGTCGCCTTGTGGTTCGACCATGAGGCAGGCTTCCAGGAAGCGGGCCTGTCGCCTGGTGTCGCTGGCGACGGAGCTGGCGGCTGACTCGGTGGCCCGGGCGACCATTGCCTTGAACCCTTTGTCGCGGGCGGCGGCGTAGGTCGCGGAGGCGGACTGTCGGGCGGCGAGGGAGAGTCCGACGACGACTGACTCGATGGGGGCGTCTTTATCGGTGACGCCTTTGACGAGGGTGTCGGCGGAGGGCTTGTCGAAGCCGTAGCGGAGGACAGCCAAGGCGAGTTCGTGGCGGCCGGACTCGTCGCGGCCTTTTGTGGGGGTCGCGATCCACTTTTTGGCGGTGGCGAGGGCGGACTCGACGAGGTCGTCGGGGACGGCGAGGCCGACGGTGCGGGCGCGGAAGAGGCCTTCGAGGACGAGGGCGGTCATTTCGTTGCTTGAGTCGTCGTTTTCCCACCAGCCCCAGGCGCCGTCGGAGTGGCGCATGGCCCTGACCTTGGCGAGGCTCTGCCTGCTGACCTCGTCGATCTTGGCGAAGAGGGCTGGGCGGTCGATGCCCGCCTTGACCATGACGCCGCGGACCATGACGGCGGGGACGAACCGGCTCATTGTTTGTTCGACGCAGCCGTAGGGGTAGTCCACGACGGAGTCCAGGGAGCTTTCGAGGACGCCGAAGCGGTTGGGGTTGAGGGTGACGACAAGCTGGCCGTCGGTGGCTTTGGGATCGATCTCGACCTTGGCGGTCCAGGGTTGTTGCTGGGTCGCTGCGCCGGTCGCGGCGGAGAGTTGCCAGACACCTTTGGGTTGGACCTCGACGACTTGTTCGAGCGCGTCTTGGTAGGCGCCCCCGTCGGCGCGGACTCGGAGGGTGGCCTTTCCGGAGGCGGTGGCGGCGATCGTCCAGGTGGCGGAGTCTTGCCCCCGGGCGGGGAGTCTGACCTGGCGTGAGGTTTCTCCTTGCAGTTCTGCGCCGGTGACCTCGGCGGTCACT
>CAZGER010000030.1:4371-10954 GCA_964524565.1 uncultured Chthonomonas sp.
TTTCTTGGTCGGTGGCGTTCACGAACCACGCTGTGACCTCTTGTTTGTCGCCGACGGTGAGGAACTGGGGCAGGCTCAGGCGGGCCATCAGTTCCTTTCTTGCTATGACGTTGGCGGCGGACTTGCCGGCTTTGGTGTCGCGGGTGACGGCAGTGGCGGTCGCGCGCCATGAGGTCAGGTTGTCGGGGAGGCGCAGTTTGACGGTGGCGTGCCCATCAGGGCCGGTCTGGACGGAGGGCGACCAGTGGGCGGTGTCCTGGAAGTTACGTCGGACGCCGGTGTCGGGGCCGGACTTGTCGTCGCCGCCCAAGTAGATCTGGGGGAAGGAGTAGACGGTGGAGACGTCGGACCACCTTCGCGGGTAGAAGCTGTAGACCGGGTCGGACGAGTCTTCGCGGACCTGGTAGACGCCTTCGTCGACCACACTGACGGCGACGTCGGCGACAACGGGGTTTCCGGCGGAGTCTTGGGCGAGGACATCGAACTCGACCTGGTCGCCGGGGCGGGCCTCGTTGACGTTGGGTTTGAGTTCCACCTTGAGGGTGTGGTCTTCGAGTCCGACCTTGAGGGTCCGGCTGGTGGTGAAGAGCTCTTTGTCCTTGACGACGCAGACGGCGACATCGACGTTTGGCGCGTAGGCGTCGAGGACGGGGATGGTGACCCTGGTTTCCGTGCCAGTGATGGGGACGACCTTGGTGAGGAGGAGGCGTTCAGCCTCGATCGTGACGAGGGCGGAGCCTCCGGACGATTCGGAGAGGATGAGGACCTGGGCGTCTGTGCCGGGCTGGTAGACGGGCTCGGCGACGACGAGGCGGTATCCAGAGCGTCGCTGGGAGTCTGGCTCTGCCGCTCCGCTGACGTAGATGTAGGTTTCTGACGCGACGCGGTTGCCGCGGCGGTCTCGGGTTGTGACGCGGGCGGTGTAGGAGCCGCCTTTGAGGGGTTTGAGAGCGACTTTGGCGCGACCGTCGGCACCGGTGCGGACGGTGGTCTTGGACTCCAGGACCTCGGTGACGGAGCGTTTGCCCCAGACTTCCCTTTCCAGGGTGACCTCGACGTCGGTCTGGGCGGGTGACTTGTCGAGGGGGGACTGGGCGACGACCTCGAGGTTGACCTCTTCGCCTTTCTGGGACTCCCACCTGTCGAAGCGGCAGTCGAGGGTGAGTTCGCCTCGGGAGACGGTGACGGTGCCGCTGCCGTCGAAGTAGCGTCCGCCCTCGTCGGAGACGGAGACATCGAGTTTGAACTTGGCGTCGGCGACCTCAAGGTCGAGGCTTTCGGTGGTGATCCTGTTGGGGTCGAACTCGACCCAGGCTACGCCGGTCTCGTCTGTGGTGAGGCTGTAGGAGCGCACGTAGTCGCCGTAGAACCACTCGTCGTCCCACCAGGGGTCGAAGTCGTCGTCGAAGGGGGAACCGCCCCAGACGGTGCCCATCGAGAGGCTGGCGTCGATCTTTGCGCCTGGGACGGGTTCGTCGGTGAAAGAGGTGCACTCGACTTTGAAGCGGACTTTGTCGCCCCTGGTGTATCCGGGTTTTTCTGGGGAGACGGAGATCCTGAACTGTGGTTTGCGGTATTCGGAGACCTCGACGTACTCGGTTTGGGAGAGCGTCCCGGAGGTCATGTCGAGCTCGTACGCGCCGACGATGCCTTCTTTGAGGGTCGTGAACTCGGCAGAGAGGGCGCCCCATTCGTCGACCTGGGTGGGGATGGTGGTGAGGGTGTTGCCGACTGGGTCGAGGACGTTGACGGTCGCGGGCCCAGCCGGGAAGAGTTCGTAGCCGGTGTCTGTCTTTTTGCGGAGGATCTCTTTGAAGCTGACTTTGTCGCCGGGCCGGTAGACGGGCCGGTCGGTGACGAAGTGTCCGACGACGTTTTCTGACCCGTCGGGGGTTCCGACGTAGAACCAGGTGTAGGCTCGGGACTCGCCTGACTTGGCGGCGAGGAGGACCTGTCCGGCCTGTTGCCGTTCGACGGTGCCGAGGGGGACGGTGCCTTCGGGGGACGTCGGCCCGAGGGGTCGGTTGCTGGTTTGGGTGACGAGATCGACGGTCGCGCCGGGGACCGGGTCGCCGGTCTTGATGTCGCAGACGTACGCGATCCCTGTGCCGTCGGCGTACTTGCTGACGAGAGCGATCTTTGTGACGGTGAGCCAGGTGTGGGCCTTGATGCTTCCGCTGCCGACGCTGACGAGGTAGTTGCCTTCTTGGAGTCCTTCGAGGGTGATGTCTTTGACGAAGGCGCCTTCGATGTCGCGGGTGTCGATGGTGACGTCCTCGGTGCGTTCGATGGGCGCAGCCTTGGCCATTTCTGTGGGGTTTTGTCGGCTGCGGTCGGTGGCGAGGGCGTAGAGGAGGTCTGCGAGTGACTTTTCTTGGGCGACGGCTTCGGGGTTGACCTTGCGGACGGCGAGGTTGGCGGTGCCGACATCGAGGATGCCGTTGATGCGGAGTTTGACGGTCTCGCCGGGGAGGAAGACCCTGGCTCCGGCGGTGAGGTTGATGTTGGCGGGGTCACGTTTGGCGACGAGGTTGGTGACGACCGGCCTTGCTTCTGGGACGAGGACTTTTGAGTTGACGCTGTGGACGTGTCCGTAGGCGGAGAGGGTGTACTCTCCCGCGGGGAGGGACGGGAACCTGAACCGGCCCTGGTCGTCGGTTTCGGCGCGAAAAATCGTGGAGCCTTCGTAGAGGTCTTCGGTGGTGCGTTCGAGGACCACGTCCGCGCCGGGGAGGCCCGCCTTTGCGAACTCCATCGTGATCTCGCCGGTGAGGGATCCGACGGGGACCTCGCTGGTGACTCCGACGGACATGAGGGCGACGGAGGCGACGGCGGCGAGGAAGATGCTGGCGAGTCCACCGGACTGAAAGAGGCTAGGCTTGTGCACTTTGCGGTTCCTTGTTTTCTGAGACGGCCCACGCGGCCAGGGCTGCGAGGGCGGCGGCGACTAGGACGGCCACCCAGAACATCGTGATTTTCGAGTCTCGGTTGAGTTCGGATGTGTCGGGGAGGAGGGACATTCCGAACGAGACGGCCCCAGAGAGGGCGAGGGAGACGGCGACGGACCCTTTGCCGCTGAGTCCTGACCCAACGGCGAAGAGCGGCCCCAGGCCGTATCCGATGACGAGGCCGACGGTTCCTTTGTCGCCGAGAAAGACGGTGGCAAAGAGGGAGCCACCGACGACGAGGACGGCGGCCGCGAGCAGGGCGGTGAACTTCTTGGTGAGGATTTGGACGGAGCCGACCTTGGTCCCGAACTGGGCGAGGAGGGCGACGGTGCCGAGGGCGATGATGAGTCCCACGAGGGCGTAGTGCTGCCCGATGTCGAAGGCTTTGACCGTTTCAGGGTGGCCTGCGCGGAACGTCCGGTAGAAGGCCAGGGCGACGAGGGGGGCCATTGTCGCGACGCGGCTCGGCTGGCCGATGAGGAGGTAGGCCAGGGCTCCGGCTGAGCATGCCAGGGCGAGGCCGAAGGCCCGCTGGTCGGAGTAGGCGAAGGTGGCGATGGCGGTCCAGCCCAGTCCGGCGAGGAAGAGCCGCCAGGGGGGCGGGGTTTCGCCGAACATGTAGGCCGAGACGGCGGCAAAGAGGGTGGCCATCGTCACGAGGATGGTCGGGTTTGTGGCGTGTCCGCCCCACTGGGCGAGGGCGAAGGCTCCGGCGGGGAGGGCTATAAGGCTCACCCAGCGGGCGATCGGGCGGGCGCCTTCTTTTTCGAGCATCGAGGAGACGAGCCACGCGAAGGCAGCGATAACGGCGAGGAAGGTTCCGTACTGGTGGGAGACTTTGAGGAGACTGTCGGGAGTCCAGGCATTGACGCCGGACGCAAAGGCGGCGGCGATCCCGAAGGCGACGACGGAGGCTCGTTGCCCGCCGACGAGACCGAGGGCGGCGACCGCCCCGGCCAGGAGCCACACCCAGGAGACGCGTGCCATCGGTTCGGACGCGACGGACCATTCGTGGGCGGCGGCGGCAGAGGCTCCCAGGAGGACCGGACCGGCGACGATCCCAGGTCGGAGCCAGGTGACGAAGACCGCGGCGATCGAAGCGATGACCGGGAAATCGAGGTAGTTGGGGACCTCGACGAGGCTTGTCGCTGCCAGGTAGAGGGCGAGGATCCAGAAGACCGGGCCGACGAGACAGGACCACTTTCGTGGCTCTTGGCCCGGTTTGGACCGTTCGACGAAAGAAACGACGATCCCCAGCAAAAACGTCGCGAGGACGATCTCTCCCTTCACTCGCCGCCCCCAGTGTTCATGTGCCCGTTGTTCATGTGACGATCATCCTGCCTACTAGATACAAGGACGGTGGGGCTGTTGGAAAGGGTGGTTCGATTGTGTGCGAGTTTCGGGCTTACGTTGTGTGAAAGCGCGGGTGGGACCTTTGTTGTGACATGGGGTCTAAAGGCGCAGGAGAAGGTCCCGAAATCGGGGTTGGATTTGGTGGGCGGCCAAATGGTCACTACAGTTTGTCCAAGGAGGAAAACCTTATGACAACTATCGGTGATGTCTTGATGGTCTTTGGCGGCGCCATTGCCATCTCTTTCGCTCTGTGGGCAACGGTGATGATCGTGAGCCTCTCGTTTCCCGTTCTTTCGGCCAGGATGGCGCAGGGTGTCCAGCGCAGGCTTGGGCGTATGGTGTTGATCGGTCTGGCGGTGAGCCTTCCGGTCCTGCTGACCGCGCTTGTGCTGGTGAACGTTCCAAACCCGGCGGCGAAGATCCTGGGGTTTGCGATGCTCATGACGTATCTGGGGGTCACGGCGGTCGGTTCTGCCGGGATCGTGCGGACGGTGGCCGAGCGCATCCGTGAGACGGCCCCCGAGGTTTCGCACTATGGCGCGACGACCCGGGCGGCGATGCTGTTTGTGGCGGCGTTGAACGTTCCGTTCGTCGGATGGTTCGTTCTGGCCCCGGTGTGCATCGCGGCCTCGGTCGGGAGCGTGACGGTGGGTCTGTTCTCGAAGGGGACCGTCCCGGCTCCGAACCTCGGAGGCTCTTAGTGCTGACCCGCCGTGAGGCCCTTGGGATCATGGCGGGGGCGACCCTTGTTTCGGGTTGCGCGCGCTTGGCGGACGGTGTCCGGCGGACGGGGCGGGTTCCCGCCCCCGTCCCGGAACCTCACGACGACCTTGGGGTGGCGGTGTTGGACCGGTTCGGTTTTGGGCCGAACACGTCCGACTTGGAGAAGATCCGCGCGGTGGGGACGGAGGCGTGGTTTGAGTCCCAGCTGGAGCCGGGGGAGGACGAGCCGGCGGACCTGCAGATCATGCTCGGTCGGCTGGACATCAACTATCTGGGGCCGTACGACCTTCGGTCTTGGCGGGAGGAGGCGATCGTTGCCCAGATGCAGCAACAGGCTGTGTTGCGGGCGGTGTACTCGCCTTGGCAGGTGCGGGAGCGGATCTGCGACTTTTGGACGAACCACTTTAACATCTATGCGAAGAAGGGCCTTGCCGCCTACCGCAAGCCGATCGACGAGCGGACGGTGGTGCGGGAGAACGCTTTGGGGTCGTTCCCGCGGATGTTGACGGCGTCTTCGCAATCGACAGCGATGCTGGTGTACCTGGACCAGCAGGACAGCACGGCGGCGCACCCGAACGAGAACTACGCCAGGGAGCTGATGGAGCTGCACACACTGGGTGTGACGGGCGGCTACACGCAAAAAGACGTGATGGAGGTCGCCAGGTGCTTTACGGGGTGGGCAGAGGAGCGGCGTTTCTTGCGGAAGAAGGGCGCTTTCCGATTTGTCCCTGAGTGGCACGACGACGGTCAGAAGACTGTCCTTGGCAAGACGATCCCGGCGGGTCAGGGGGTCGAGGACGGTGAGGCGGTCGTCGGGATGCTGGCCCGGCACCCATCGACGGCGAAGTACATCGCGACGAAGCTGGCTCGGAGCTTTGTGGGGGTCACTGACGCTGGGGTCGTGGGGCGGATCGCGGGGAGGTTCACGGACAGCAACGGTGACATTCGGGAGACGATGAGGCAGGTGTTCCAGGAGTTTTTGGACCACAGGAAGCCGGTGGCCAAGCGGCCGTTCGACTATGTGGTTTCTGGGATGAGGGCGCTGGACGCATCGACCGATGCGGCGGGGCCGGTCCTGGAGAGCCTTGACCGGATGGGCCAGGCGCTTTACCTGTGGCCGATGCCGGACGGTTACCCGGTGGACGTGGACGCTTGGACCGGCTCATTGTTGGCGCGGTGGAACTTTGCGTTGAAGCTGGCCAAGAACGGGATGAAGGGGACGAACGTGGACCTTTCGTTGCTGACCTCTGGTTCGGGGGGGGCGGAGTCGGTGGTGTTTCGCAGGGTGCTTCCTGCCGGGCGGGCGGGTGAGATCCGTTCTGCCACGAAGGGGCTTGACCAGGGGACGCAGATCGCGGTCTGCATGGGTTCGCCGGAGTTTCAGTGGAGATGAACAAAGACTGGTGTTTCTGTGACGGTCAGGGCGACCTTGAGCGCCCGACGGGGCGTCGGACGTTTTTGAAGTCGGCTGCGGTTTCTGGGCTGGGTGCGCTGTGCCTGACGGCTAGCCGGTCGGCACTCGCCCAGGCGAGCGTGAGGTCGGACAGGGAGAACCGCAA
>CAZGER010000031.1:0-10682 GCA_964524565.1 uncultured Chthonomonas sp.
CTGCTTGCCGTCCGCCTGCCCGAGCTTGAGCAGCGACGCCTCAAAAGTGTCCTTCCACGGTGTCGTCCCGTCTGCCGCCTTCCCGTCCATAAACGGGGTCAGGTCCATCACCGCGCCGTCCGAAACCGCCTTCCAGTGGTCGAACCTCCACCCTGGGAACATCAGGTCAGGCGGATCGCCCTTTTGCATCCGCGGCTGGATCTGCTGGTCGATCCTGGCGTCGCCAACGACCTTCGCCTCGATCCCGGCAGACTTGGCGTACTCCGCCGCACAAGCCTCGTAAAAATCAGTCCCGTAACCGCCCTTGAACGCCATCACCTCAAGGCTCTTGGAGGTCGTCAAAGCCGGCCCGCCCTTCTCCCCCTCGACAGTCTCCGACTTGGACTCAGGGTTCGTGCAACCCGCCACAACCGAGAGTGCCAATGCCAAAATCAACCACTTTCTCATTTTCCTACCGCCCTCGTTTTCAACTTGTCCAGGGTCACCGCCAAAAGCAAGATCGCCCCGGTCACAACCATCTGGACAAAGCTGTCGAGCCCTTTCAGGCTCATTGCATTTTGCACGATCCCCATAATCAGCACGCCGACAAACACGCCAGAGACCGTTCCCACCCCACCAGCCAGCGAGACCCCGCCGAGCACGCACGCCGAAATCGCCTGTAGCTCCAGCTTGTCACCAGCGTTGTTGCTCGCGTTGAACATCCGGGCCGACGTCACCAGGCCCGCCAGCGCCGACATCGCCCCAGACATCGCAAAGATCGCCAGCTTACGGTGGACGATAGGGATCCCGGCCAGCCGCGCCGCATCAGGGTTCCCACCGATGGCCAAAGAGTCCCGACCAAACACCGTCCGGTTCAGCAAAAACGCGAACAGCGCGAACACCACCAGCATGATCAAGATCGGCATCGGCACGACGCCGAACAACTGGTACGTCCCCAGGTTCGAAAACGGCTCGACCTTCAGAGTCACCGGCGAACCCTTCGAGAGCATGTTCGTCGCCCCGCGCACGATCTGCATCGTCGCCAACGTCGTGATCAAAGCGTTGATCCCCAGCTTGGCGATCACAAAACCGTTTAGAAGACCGACGACGCACCCGGCGGCGAGCGCCGCGACCACCCCGATCAGGATGCTCCCAGAAGCGTTCATCACCATCACCCCCAGCACTCCGCCAAGGGCCAAGGTCGAACCCACCGAGAGGTCGAAGTCGCCACCAGCAAGGCAGAACAGCATCGTGCAGCTGACCATCCCCACCGTCGCGATCAACAGACCGAGCGACTTCACGTTGTCCAGGCTCAAAAACCCAGGGACGAAGAACGAACACGCAGCGACAAGGGCCACGAGCACCACCGCCATCCCCTGCATCGCCAAGATCTTGCCCCGCTTCATGCTTGTGCCACCCCCTGCGGCAGAGCCATAGAAAGCAGGCCGGCCTCCGTCATCTCCTCCCGCCTCGATTCCCCAGAAATCCTCCCTTCGCTCATGACAATGATCCTGTTGCAGACACCCATCACCTCAGGCAGTTCGCTTGAGACCATCACGATCCCGACCCCCTGCTTGGCCAGGTCCCGCATGATCGCGTAGATCTCCGACTTGGCCCCCACGTCGATCCCCCGCGTCGGCTCGTCCAGCAGCATCACCTTCACGTCCTCGCTCAGCCACCTCGCAAGGATCGCCTTTTGCTGGTTCCCCCCGCTCAGGTTCTGGATCGGTGTCGCAAGGCTCGCCGTCTTCACATTCAGCTTCTGGACAAACGCCTCCGCGTTCTTGCGCTCCGCCCCCGCAGCCAGGATCCCCCCCTTCGCCAGCCTGCGCCGGACACTCAGGTTGATGTTCTCCTCCACCGAGAGCGCCGGAAAGATCCCCTCGTGCTTGCGGTCCTCCGGGCAGAACACCAGGCCCGACCGGATCGAGCTCGAAGGGCCGCCCCGAGCGATCGCCGCACCCTCGATCTCCACCCGCCCGCCCCCTGCGTAGACTGCCTTCAAAAGGCTCGTCCGACCCGAACCGACAAGCCCGAACACACCCAAGATCTCGCCCTGACGGACCTCAAAACTCGCCCCTCCTGCCAGCCCCGGCCCCGTCACCCCCGTGCAGGACATGCGCACCTGCGTGCCCGAATGGTCCTCGTACCCAAAAACGTCGTCAATGTCCCGCCCGACCATCCGGTTGATGATCGTCTCCGAGGTCACACCCTCCATCGTCTCGAACGTCGCAACGTGCGCGCCGTCCCGCAGGACCGTGCAAGCGTCGCAGATCTGCTGGATCTCATCCATCCTGTGGCTCACGTAGATGATCGACTTCCCGCCCGCCCTCAGTTCGGCGATCAGCTCAAAAAGCCGCGAGACCTCCCGCGAACTCAGGCTCGAGGTCGGCTCGTCAAAAGCGATCACCTGCGCGTCGTGGCTCAGCGCCTTGGCGATCTCGACCATCTGCTGCTGGGCCAGTGAAAGGCTCCCCAGTCTCATGAACGGGTCAACGTCCAGCCCGACCCGGTCCAGCGACTCCCTCGCCATCCGCCGCAGCTCGCCCCGGTCCACAAACCCGGCCCGCGCAGGTAGGTGGCCCAGAAAAATGTTCTCCGCGATGCTCACTTCACGGACCAGGTTCAGCTCTTGGTAAATGACAGAGACACCGGCAGAGATCGCTTCTGCGGCAGACCCGAACCTGTGCCGCACCCCGCCGATCTCAACATGCCCCTCGTCCGGGACGTACACCCCAGAAAGGATCTTGAGTAACGTGCTCTTGCCCGCCCCGTTCTCGCCGCAAAGACCGTGGACCGACCCTGTGCCGATCTCGAACGAGACACGATCCAGCGCCCGGACGCCGGGAAACGTCTTGCTGAGCGAAACAAAGGAAAGACCGGCCAAGGCTAGTCGAGCGTGATCCCTTCTTTCACGATCTCGGCCTCGTAGTTCGCCTTCGTGATCACCGTCCCGTCCGTCAGGGTCAGCTTCTCAGGCTCCTTGCCGTCCTTGATCCATGCGTACATCTGCTCGACGGTCGTGCCACCGTGGACACTCGGCTTCAGCATCACAGAGGCAAACACGCCACTGTCGCGCCCGGTCTTGAACTCCTGCGCCACAAGCTTGCCGTTGATCCCGATCCCGATGATGTCGGCCGGCTTCACACCCCGCTCCTCAAGCGCCCGCACAGCACCGATCATCCCGTCGTCGTTGCTGCTTAGGCACACCCAGTGCTTCGTCGCGGCAAACCGCGTGATGACTCCCTTGGCTGTGTCCGCCGCAGAACTCATGTCGACCGCCCCGCCCCAAGGCGCGACGTGAAAACCAGCCTCGGCCATCCCACCGGCGATCAAAATCTCCTTCGCCCCGTTCACCCTGTCGCGGGCCGTCTCCAAGTCCTCTTTCAAAACCGCGATCGCCCCGACGTCAGCCATCGACCAGCCACGGCTCTTGGCCTCGTCAACCATCGCCTGACCGACCATCTTGCCGATGTTAAAGGCAGAGATCCCCAGGTGCGGGATTGATTCGATCGGCTTGCCGTCAGCGTCCACCAACCGGTCGTCAACGCTCATGAGCTTCATGCCCTTGTCCTTGCACTGCATCTCGATCGCTTTGCCAAGCTGGACCTCCGGAGCGCAGATGATCAGCCCCTTCACGCCCTGGGTGGCAAAGGTGTCGATCACTTTCTGCACCTCCTCGCCCGTCTTGGCCTCCTGGACGACCAACTCAGCACCAAGCTCGGCAGCCTTTTTCTGGGCAAAATCGGTCTCGACCTTGAACCAGCTGTCCGCCATCGACTTGACGATAAAGCCGATCTTGACCTTCTCCGCCCCCTTGCCCGCAGAACCTGTGCCACCACTGGTCGCAGACCCGCCGCCAGAGTCGCCACAACCGGACATCAGCCCAAAAACCGCCAGGACGGTCAGAACAAAAAGCATTCTCCGAACCATACGGCTACGCTACCCCAATCACACACGGTGCATGCCGGTAACCTAGCCGCTAACATGCCGGTCCTTTCCGTCATCGCCTCCATCGCCATGCAAAACAAGGTGCCTTGGCTCGATCCAAACGTCAACGCCGTCAACAGGGTCGCGTCCCACGTCTCCCGCGTCTCCTGGCCGGACACAAAGTCCGCGGCCAAGTACCGAAAAGAATCCTCGCCTTACTACTTCTCCCTCGACGGCGACTGGAACTTCGCCTGGGTCGGCAAACCGGCCGACTCCCCCAAAGGCTTCGAAGACCCGCGCTTCGACGCCTCCACTTGGAAAAAGATCGCCGTCCCCTCCTGCGTCGAGCTCAGCGGTTACGGCATCCCGATCTACTCCAACATCCGCTACCCCTTCCCCAAAAACCCGCCCGTCGTCCCCGAGGACTACAACCCCGTCAGCCACTACCGGCGCACCTTCAAAGTCCCCGAAAAATGGACAGGCCGCCGCACCTTCGTCGTCTTCAAAGGAGTCTCATCCGCCTTCAACCTCTGGCTCAACGGCAAGTTCGTCGGATACTCCGAAGACTCCCGTCTCCCTGCCGAGTTCGACCTCACCGACCACCTCCTCCCCGGCGAGAACACGATCGCCGTCCAGGTCTTCCGATGGTCCGATGGCTCCTACCTCGAAGACCAAGACTTCTGGCGCATGAGCGGCATCTTCAAGTCCGTCTACCTGCACTCCGCCCCCCAAACCAGGCTCCAAGACGTCCGCATCTCCACTAAAATGGGCGCGACGCCCGCAGACTGGATCCTCGATGTCCAAACCGACATCGCCTCCGACGTCTCCTCAAAGTCCACGTTCCAGGTCGAGGCGACACTCCTCGACCAATCCGGCAAACCAGTCAAGAGCCTCACCTCCAGGGCCGCCGCCGCCCCGACCGCCGGAAAGTCCACCACCCTGGCCCTCTCCTCGGCCCTCTCAGGAATGAGTCCCTGGACCGCCGAGTCCCCCAACCTCTACCGCCTCGTCGTCAGCCTCAAGTCAGGCTCGCAGACGGTCGATGTCAACTCGTTCAGGGTCGGTTTCCGAGAAGTCAAGGTCCAAGGCGCCGTCGTCCTCCTCAACGGAGCCCCCATCAAGCTCCGTGGCACCAACTACCACGACACCCACCCGGATCGCGGGTACACGGTCACCGAGCAGGACATGCTCCAAGACATCCTCCTTATGAAGCGGTTCAACGTGAACTGTGTCCGCAACAGCCACTACCCGCGCGAACAGCTCTGGTACGACCTCTGCGACGAGTACGGCATCTACCTCATCGACGAGGCCAACATCGAGTCCCACGGCATGGGCTACGACCCCAAAACGAGCCTCGGAAACAACCCAGACTGGAAGCAGTCGCACCTGGAGCGCTACACCAGGATGCTCCACACAAACCGTAACCACCCCAGCATCGTCATGTGGAGCTACGGGAACGAGGCTGGCCCAGGAGTCAACTTCGCCGCGTGCCAGGTCGCCTCGGCACAGATCGACCCGACCCCACCCACCCACTACGAGCGCGACAACCCCAACACCCCCGTCGACAGCGTCATGTATCCGGACGTCCAGTACGTCCAGACCCAAGCCAGGTCCAATCGAACAAAACCGTTCTTCGTCTGCGAGTACGCCCACGCGATGGGCAACGCCATCGGCAACCTCGACGAGTACTGGCAGGCGTTCGACTCCGCCGACCACATGCTCGGAGCCTGCATCTGGGACTGGGTCGACCAGGGACTGCGCAAAAAGGCGCCCGGCGGCAAAGGAATGCTCCCGGGACGCGACTGGTACTACGCATACGGTGGCGACTACGGCGACGAGCCCAACGACGGCCCCTTCTGCAACAACGGCATCGTCCTGCCCGACCGCCAAGTCACTCCCAAACTCTGGGAGGTCAAACGGGTCTACCAACCGGTCGCCTTCTCGTTCCAAAAAGACCGGCCCCTCTCTGTCGAGGTCTGGAACAAGAACTCCTTCACCGACCTATCGGCCTACAAGTTCGTCTGGACAGCCTCCATCGACGGCAAGACCGTCGCCCAAGGCGAACTGCCGAAGGTCGCCGCAAAGCCCGCAGGCAAAACGACCATCGACCTCCCAGTCCCCAGCCTCGAGCTGGAAAATGGCCAAAGGCTCTTCGTCCGCATCGCCGCCCTCACCACCGAGACCCACAACTGGGCCAAGGCCGGACACGAGGTCGCCTGGGCCCAAACAATGGCCAAAGACGGCGGAGAACCAGCCCTCGCCAACACCCCATCGATCCCCGTCGAACTCACTGACAGTGACCGCGAGGCCCTGGTCAAGGCGAACGGCTTCAGGGCCGTCTTCGACCACTCGACCGGCACCCTCTCCAGCTACAAGACCGGCTCCACGGAGCTGATCTCCGGCAAGGGACCGACCCTCAACGTCTACCGCGCCTTCACCGACAACGACATCTGGATGCGCCGCCCCTGGACACAGGCCGGACTCGACACCATCGTGACCAAGGTCGTCTCCAGCAAGGCCGAGACAGTCGAGACACAGTCCGGCAAGATCGTCCGCTACTCGTCCGTCACCGAACACGTCGGGTTCAAGGGCAACGGCTTCCGGCACTACGCCTTCTTCACGGTCTTCGGCGACGGCCAGATCGTCGTGGACAACCGCGTGGAAGCCATCGGACAACTCCCCGCCCTCCCGCGCCTCGGCGTCACCTTCCGGTCGCCATACGCCATGGACAGGTTCCAGTGGTTCGGACGCGGCCCGATGGAGTCCTACCCGGACCGCAAACTGGGAATGGACATCGGCCTCTACTCCGCCCGCGTCAGCGACACCTACCAAGAGTACGTCCGGCCCCAAGAAAACGGCAACCACGAGGATGTCGAATGGGCCAGCCTGACCAACGGCACCGGCACCGGCCTCGCCGTCATTCCGGCGCAGGCCTGCGCGATGGGCGTCTCCAACTACGAGTCCGCCGACCTTGAGGCGAGCCGCCACATCAACGGCCAACCTGCCCGGTTCACCCCCCTCGCGCCTAAGCCCTACACGGTCTTCAACCTGGATGTCGCGACAATGGGACTCGGCGGAGCAAGCTGCGGCCCCGGCCCGATGGCCGAGTACGTCTGCAACCCGCTCCCTGCCCAGTTCCGCTACGAGCTCGCACCCGTCGCCAGTCAAGGAGAGGCCCTCTCCAGAAGCCGCAAGAGGCTCCCCGTCGCGCCCCTCCCGGCCGTCTCCCGCGACGAGTCCGGACAGGTCACTGTCACACCAGCAAACGCGACCGTCACCGTCAACGGCCAAGAGGTCAAGCAAGGCACGACCCTCAAGATCGTCGATGCCGCCACACTCACCGCAAGGGTCGTCTCCCCTGGGCTCGTCCCCGGCCCTGTGCTCACGGTCGACCTCCCCAAGATCGTTCCCGCCGTCAAACTCGACCGCGGAACCTGGAAAGTCACCGCCAGCTCCTTCGAACCCGGTGAGGGCAACCCGATCAACGTCATCGACGGCCGACCGGACACGATCTGGCACACCGCCTACTCACAGTCCGAACCAAAGCACCCTCACACGCTCACCTTCGACCTCGGACAGCCGACCGTCATGACCGGGTTCGAGTACGTCCCCCGCCAGGGCCAGTCCAACGGACGCATCAAGGACTACCGGCTGGAAGCCAAAACACCCGACGGAAACTGGACCGCCCTCGTCCCGGCAGGAAAGTTCGAACCAGGAAGCGCGACCGTCAGGCACATGCTCACCGAGCCCCTCACCGTCCGCGAGGTCCGACTGACCGCCCTCAGCGAAGAAAACGGAAACCCCTGGGCAAGCATGGCGGAATTCTGGGTGCTCGGCAGTCCCGGCGACTGACAACACCGGTATTCTCGACCCATGCTCGTGACACTTGCTGCCGTCGTCGCGGCGGCAGCCCTGCCGCCCGCCATCGTTCCCCGACCGGTCGAGGTCATCGCCCGCTCCGGGTGGTTCGAGCTCGAACCCGGCACCGCGGTCGTGGCCAAAGGGTCCGCCCTCCCGACAGCAAGGCAGCTCCAGGCATGGCTTTCCGCCCCGACAGGGTTCGAACTCCCCATCAAAGCCTCCGGCAACGGCATCACCCTCCGGCTCGACGGCGACAAGAGCCTCGGTGTCGAGGGGTACCGACTCGAGGTCGCGCCAGGAAAAGTGACCGTCACCGCCAACGCAGAACCGGGCCTCTTCTACGGATGCCAGTCGCTCCGCCAACTCTTCGAACCGGCCATCTACCGCCTCGGAAAGTCCGAGAACAAAAACTGGCAGATCCCCGCCCTGACCGTGAACGACCAACCCAGGTTCAAATGGCGTGGGCTCATGATGGACAGCGCAAGGCACTTCGTGCCAAAAGACGCCGTCCTCCGCTTCATCGACCTCATGGCGGTCCACAAGTTCAACGTCCTCCACTTCCACCTCACCGACGACCAAGGCTGGCGGGTCGAGATCAGAAAGTACCCCCGGCTCACTGAGGTCGGTGCCTGGAGGAAAGAGACCGTCGTCGGCAGGAACACCCCCGAGTACGACGGCCTCCCCCACGGCGGCTTCTACACCCAAGAAGACCTCCGGGAGATCGTCGCCTACGCCGCCGACAGGCACATCACCATCGTCCCCGAGATCGACATGCCGGGACACATGGTCGCCGCCATCGCCTCCTACCCACAGCTCGGCGACGGCAAACCAGCCGAGGTCCTCACCAAATGGGGCGTCAGCAGCCGCGTCCTCAACACCTCTCCCCTCGCCGTCCAGTTCTGCAAGGACGTCCTCACCGAGATCCTCGATATCTTCCCCAGCCGCTTCGTCCACGTCGGCGGTGACGAGTGCCCCAAAGACCAGTGGAAGAACGACCCCACTGAACAGGCCAAGATCAAGGAGCTCGGTCTAGTCGACGAGCACGGCCTCCAGTCCTGGTTCATCCGGCAAATGGACTCCTTCCTCACCGCAAAGGGCCGACGGCTCATCGGCTGGGACGAGATCCTGGAAGGCGGCCTCGCCGAGAACGCCGCTGTCATGAGCTGGCGTGGGACCGCAGGAGGCGTCACCGCCGCCCAGCAAGGACACGACGTCGTCATGTCCCCGACAAGCCACATGTACCTCGACTACTACCAGTCCAGAGATCCCCGAGAACCCCTCGCAATCGGCGGGTTCGTGCCCCTGGAAAAAGTCTACAGCTTCGAGCCTGTCCCAACCGAGATCGAACCGGCCCAGGCAAGGCACATCCTCGGCGTCCAAGGCAACCTCTGGGCCGAGTACATCAAAACCCCGCGGCACCTCGACTACATGGCCTTTCCCCGGGCCTGCGCCGTCGCCGAGGTCGGCTGGTCGCCGCTCGAAGGCAAAGACTTCCAGAACTTTCTGAGCCGCCTCGACCGACACTTGCAGCGCCTCGCCGCCCTCGGGGTCAACTTCCGCGCGCCCAAGGCCACCGATTACCCGGTCGCCCAGTGGACGTCCGGACAGACCAAGCAGGAGTACACCGTCATGGAATGGGACGTCACGCCCGCCGTCCAGCTCCGAGGCGACTACAAGGTCCGCTTCACCTTCACCGGTGGGGCGCACAGGCTCGACATCCAGTGGGCCGAGCTCGTCGTTGACGGCACCCCCTCCGCCAGGGACACCCACGACGGGATCGCCGGCGGGACGACCTCCAAAAACGAGTACACCATCCGCGGCGTCCCGGCCAAGGTCGGCTCAAAGGTCGTCCTCAGGGCCAGTGTCCGCAGCGACGGCGGCACCGACTCCAACGGAAACGTCTACATCGAGCGCGCCTAACCGCCCGAGAACGTGAAAGAGCGGACAAAGTTGATCCCAGTCAACTCCCGCTCTTTCTCCAAAACCGCAAGCACGTGAAAGAGCTTGTTGTCCTTCAAAACAAGCATCTGGACCATCAGCGGGCCGTCTGGCACCTTCACCATGAACCGCTTGGCCGGGTGGCCCCCCACCTCCAGGTTCTGCTCAGACTCCACCTTCAAACGGTCCATCGTCAAGGTCCCGTCCCTGGCCGCGCTCAGCACCTCCGCGACGCTCTTGGAGGTCGTCGCGCCAGCCGGTAGCGGAGTCACGACCACCTGGAACACGTCCGGACCGGTCGAAGAGTAAAAGACCGTGCTCTTGATCACACCGCCGTCGAACTTCACGTCCCGCGACTCCGAACGCACCCGGCCCAAAAAGTCGGCGTAAAAGCCCGCTGGCTCCGTCACCGACCTCTGACCCAGCACAACGGCTGCGCACAATGTAACGAACGGCATAACCTAAATGCTCGGACGATTCACAAGGGGGAACAGGTCGCTAAAACCCCTAGATCCCGTAGATCTCGCGGTACTTCGACCCGATCCCAGCCAGGTACGGCCCTGCGTCCAAACCCCCGCCGCACACCTGCCGGATCAACTCCTGGGGCTTGACGCTCCTACCCTTGCTGTAAACGTGGGCCACCAACCAGTCCAAAATCGGCGCAAAGTTCCCCGATTCCATCAGTCCGTCAACGTCCCCGACCTCCGCGGCCAGACGGTTCCAAACCTGGTGGCTCAGAATGTTCCCCATGCTGTAGGTCGGGAAGTACCCCAGCAGACCCGCCGACCAGTGGACGTCCTGCAAACAACCCTCAGAGTCCGTCGGCGGCACGATCCCCAGGTACGACCGGTACTTCTCGTTCCAGATCTCAGGAATGTCCTTAACCGCCATCTCGCCAGAGATCATCCCGCACTCCACCTCAAACCGGACCATGATGTGCAGGTTGTAGGTCACCTCGTCCGCCTCCACCCGGA
>CAZGER010000032.1:0-10633 GCA_964524565.1 uncultured Chthonomonas sp.
CCTAGGTAGGCAGCCTTGCGGCCGAGAGCGGTGAGGGCGTTCCTCACCATCCACGCCGTGGTCGTCTTTCCGTTGGTGCCTGTCACGCCAAAGACGCGCATCGTCCGCGTCGGGTCGTCAAAAGCGCGGCTGCACAGCCGCCCGACCGAAAAGCAAAACCTGCTCCCGACGTTCGGCACGTAGATCGCGGTCAGACCGACAGCCTGTGCCGCCTGGATCCCCGACTCGTTGTGTACGACGGCGCCACACGCTCCCGCAGCGGCCGCTTCGGGCAAAAAGGCGTGGGTGTCGCGGCTCACGCTCGGCATGCACACAAACACCACCCCGGGACGGACTTGGCGCGTGTCGGCCACGACTCCCGAAACGACGAGATCAGAGGCTCCGACAAGCTCGGATGGCAGGCAACCCGCGGCGGAAGCGAGATCGGAGACCTTGACTTCTGGCACGGTTCGAATCTACCGCTTATCGGGAAGGACCGACACGTCCACCCTGGGCGTCGGGGCGATGTCGTAGCGGCGGATGACCGCCTTCGACATCTCGGTGAAAACTGGGCCAGCGACTGCGCCGCCGTAGTAACCGCCAGCCGAAGGGTCGTTGACCATCACCAAGATCGTGCAACGGGGCTTTTCCGCCGGGACGAAACCGACAAAGTTGGAGACGTATCCTTTGGCCGCGCCCTTGTTGATCTTTTGCGCAGTGCCGGTCTTGCCTGCCAGGGTGTAGCCGGGAACCTTGAGCATTTTTCCGGTCCCGAACTCGCTCTCGATCGTTGAGACCATCAGCTGCTTGACGTGGTTGGCGACCTCGGGGCCAACGATCTGGCCAGCCTCGTGGGAGTTCATCTCTCGGCCACCGACCGACTTGATCAACCTCGGCTTCATCCTCATGCCGTTGTTTGCCAACATGCCAAACGCTGAGACGAGGGACACTGGGGTCGCGTTCATGGCCTGGCCGAAGCCGTTGTTCGCCAGCTGGATCGCCTTGGCGTACTCCTTAAAGTTGTAGTCGCCCCGGACCTCTCCCGGCAGACCGAGCCCAGGCTTGTCCAGCAGACCGAGCTGTTTGATGTAGCCGGCCATGCCGTCTGTCCCGATCCCGCCGGCCCAAGTCGCGGCAGCGACGTTGCAGCTTTCGCCGATCGCTTTCTCCCAGTCGATGTGACCGTGGGCGCCGTGGGAGCAGTGGACGGCGTAGCCGTTGGTCACCTGCTTCACGCCTCCGCAATCGAGCGTGCCGTCTGTGTCCACAAAGCCACGCTCAAGAGCCAGCGCCAGGGTGAGGATCTTGAAAGTCGAACCTGGCTCAAGCCTGGTCATGTAGGCTGCGTTCAGGTCGGTCCCCGGCAAGATCGAGCCCTGGGGGTCGTACGAGGGCCAGTTCGCCATCGCCAGAACGTCACCGTTGACCTGGTCGTACACGATCACCGAGCCAGAGGTCGCCTTGTGCTTTTCGACAGCCTGGCGAATCTGGAGGCTCGCTTCCCTCTGCAGCTCGGAGTCGATCGTCAGCACAACGTCTTGCCCGTTGACCTTCTCGACGATCTCCTTTCCGCTGATCGGCATGAACACGCCGGTCCTATCAACGAACCCGACCGCCTTTCCTGGCGTGCCCACGATGGTCGACTGCTGGCTCAGCTCAAGCCCCGTGACCGGCTTGCCGTCCCGGACAGTGCCGATGATCCCTGAAGCCGCCTCCGCCAGCGGGTAAGACCGCCGCAGGACGCGATGGAGCGAGACGCCGTCGGCCCGCCACTTCTTCATGACCGCGCGGACGTCCGCCGCCCGATCGGCAGAGATCGGGTCTGTCCAGGTGCGCTTTCGCTCACCCAGCAGGGCCGGGCGTTTCAGTTCGTCCACCGATTTTCCGGTCGCGCTCGCCAGGGCGGCAAAAAAAGCGGGGGTCCGTGGCAAACGGTTGTAGAAAAGGCCGAACTCGAACACGTCTTGGCTTTCAGCCAAGACTTTCCCGTCTGAGGAGTAGATCGATCCGCGCTTGGGGTCTTCTTCCCGCTCGACCTCGTAACGCCCTGCCTTGAGCGCAGCCTTGACGATCCCTTTGCGGTTGATCCACTGCGTGTCCGCCTGAGAGACGGCGGCAGCGGCGAACCCCAGCCCGATGAGCCAGCCAATAAGCCTCACCCTGCGACCGTCGGACTGGACCGTCTTAGCGGACATCTTCCAGACCCAGCGAATGGCTCGACACAAAACCGTTGTTCACAGCCCAGGCATCGACGACGTTCGAAGATGTCAGTCGGTCTAAACGGTTGCGCAAACGTGCCATGTCCTGCCTGGCCACCGACGCCCTCTGAGTCGCGTGGACCGCCTGGCGGCGGGCGTTTTCTTTCAGGGAGTGCCCGAGCAACAGGCTGAACCCCCACGTGAGCGGAGCGACGGCGCAGAACAAAGCCACGTTAGTCAAGACGGACTCGAAACCAAGAGCGCGTCGCCTTGCTGCGACCCGTGGCGCAGCTTTCGTAGCCGCCCCGACGCGCGAGGGCCCATACCCAGGGGCCGCCGTCCGCATCGCGGTGCTGTTCCTGGCCTGGTTCGACTGTTTGATCGTGATGTATGGTGCGCTCATTGCTTTGCTCTAGTGGATGCGTTTGATCGCCCGGAACATTGCGCTCCGGCTCTTGGGGTTGCTGGCGACCTCGGCCGCTGAGGGACGAATTGGTTTTTTGTTGACAAGCTGGTAGCCGTCGTCAAGTAGCGACTTGAAAGCGCGCTTGACCGCCCGGTCCTCGCCGGAGTGATAGCTGAGCACGACCATGACGCCGTGGACGGCCAGACACCTGGCAGCCTCGATGATCGTGTCCTGCAAGCCTTCCAACTCGCCGTTGACGAAAATCCGCACCGCCTGGAACGTCCTGGTGGCAGGATGGATGCGCCTGTCCCTCATTGCCGAAGGGATGGCAGCAAGGACACAGTCCACAAGGTCCGCTGTCGTGAGGACGGGCTTGGTCTTACGCCGCTCGACGATGACCTGGGCGATCTTCCTGGCCCACCTTTCGTCGCCGTACTCCCACAGGACCTGCTCGATCTCGTTGACAGAAAGCCGGTTGAGCGCGGCCGAAGCCGGCTCGCCTTTCGACCGGTCCATCCTCATGTCCAGCGGGGCGTCGGTGCGGAAGGAGATCCCCCGCGCCTCGTCCTCGATCTGCGCGTTGTTGAGACCCATGTCGAGCAGGACCGCGTCCGCTTGGGGATCGCGGCCTGCCTCGACGCACGCACTGACCAACTTGGCCTTTAGGTCTCTATAGTCCGATTGAAAAAGCCTGACTGTCACGCCCGTGATGTCCTGGAGCCTCACCCTGGCCTCGGCAAGCATGGCCGCGTCCCAGTCCAAACCGATCAGAAGCCCGCCAGGAGCGATCCGCCTGGCGATCTCAGAAGCGTGTCCGGCAAGACCGACCGTCCCATCCACCGCGACCATGCCCGGCTGAAGGGCCAACGCCTCCATCACCGAATCCCGCATCACCGGTTCGTGGGTCATCACTGGGCATCGTCCTCCAACATCGCCCTGCGCAAAAGCCGCATCTTCTCCCTCTCTTTCTGCCGGTACCCAGAGGTGTCCTTGTTGTACGCGTCGTACTCTTCCTGCGCCCAGATCTCGACCGCGTCACCGCGGGACCGCAGAAAGACCGCTTCCTTGAGGTTGCCCTGGACCTTGGCCGCCTCTGGCACAACGAACCGACCGGTCTTGTCGAACTGGATCGGGTGCCACATGTTCATCATCACTTCCACCGCGTAGTCCTGCCTGGCCTCGCTGTGGGGGCTGTGCCGCTCGATCTCTTCCCAGATCCTGTCGAGCTCGCGGAAACTGATCGCCTCAAGGCACCCTTTGATGCCGATGCGGAGCACGAACTTCTCGCCGAGGCTGTCCCGCATCATCTTGGGCACGGGAATGCGGCCCCTCGCGTCCATAGCGGCGGAGTCGTGTCCTCCGAGGGGCAGGAACCGTCCGTGTTCGGCGTTGTCCTGCATGGCTCTCTGGGTGGGGCCCCTTGAGAAGAGCACGAGCCGGCTTTCATCCATGCGCCGGCTCGAACATCTCAGTCCGGACACCCCGCCCGGTGTTCTTTGGTTTGTCCATTCCTTGGATCAACCTGGAACAATTGGGATTTTCCTGGAAAACACGGGAAACGTCAAGTCCTGGACGGACTTTTTTGCAATTTTCTGGTTCAAAACGGTGTAAGGATACATATGTCTACTATGACTTCTACCAGAATCGCTTTTTTGTCTACTGTGCAGAGTTAGGAGATAAGGAACATAAAGATGTGTGGGATCCCCCGTTTCGCGATCGAGACACCGCCAGCCCTCCCGGAACGTCTGTTATCCCGTGGGTTTGAGGCACTTGGTATTGGCAGCTGCGCTGCTGGGGCCCTTCGCGGCAGCAGACACACTGCCTGTCCCCCAGTTGGGAGAGACGCGCCTGACCGCCGTCGTCGAGAAGGCGGACTTCCCTGCCAGGACCCTGACCATCAGTATCGAGTCGGCCAAGCGCGGCGACGGGACCGAGGTGTTTTACGGTTCTCCCCTCAAGCGCGAGGTCAAGGTGCCCTACCACGTCCCCATCTCCTGGCTGACCAACCAGGACCGGTGGCTCTCGCTCAAAGAAGTCAAGACCGGACAGCCGATGCTGGTCATCGCAGACGACAACATGGACACGGTCGTCGTCAAGCGGCTGACGATCCCTCTGCCTGACCCTCTCCGACCGACAGGGGGACACATCTACGCCCCGCAGAACCTGGGGATCGAGCCGGACAGGGTTTGCATGGATCCTGTGACCGTGCCGATGCTCTTTCCCATCGCGGGCCAGCCGAGGTGGAGCGACACCTTTCTCGCCTCACGCGGCGGCGGGACGCGGCGCCATAAGGGGCAAGACCTCATGGTTCCCAAGATGACCCCGCTCGTGGCGGTTTTCGACGGGCAGGTCGCACTGGGAACGGGCAAGGGCAACGCCGGGAACACGATCACAGTGGTCGGCGACTGCGGATGGAACGCCGAGTACTACCACGTCAACAACGATTCTCCCGGCACCGACGACGGGAAAGGCACCGCAGACTACGCGTTCGCCCCTGGCCTTAGGACGGGAGACCGCGTCTATGCCGGTCAGTTCCTGGGCTGGGTAGGCGACAGTGGAAACGCCGAGGGCACCTCGCCACACCTCCACTTTGAGCTCTGGAGCCAAGAGACAGGGGCGTGCTACAACGCGACGCCCTCTTTGATCGCAGCCCAGAAGCTCCGGGTGCCGCTAGTCAACGTTCCCGCGCCCGACCTACCCCTGAAGAAGGGTCAGGTCCGGACCGACGGGGTCCTCAGGCAGATCGACCTGGCCAGGAACGTCATTGTCGTCGACGCCCTCTCAACCCAGACCAAGCAGGGTGAGAACACCCCCGTCAAAACTCCGACCCGCAAGTACTTCAAGCTTGGGGCCGACTCGACGCTCAGGATCTCGGGCAACGACCAACCGGTTCCCCTGTCAGCCTTGATCGTGGGCGACCGCCTCACGGTGGTCGGTGGCGAAGCCCCGGCGGGTCAGTCGGTCACGCTCCAAGACGCCTACGCCGTGCGGATTCCGGGCGGGTACCGACAGCCTGAACTTTCTGCCGGCAGCTATGTCCCTCAGCCCGCCGCCAAGACCGAGTCCGTCGTCAAAATCAGCCTGAGCGGGCCGTCGGACGAGTTCGCCCGCGCCCAGTGCGAGGCCGTCCTGGCACCCATTAACGCGTTCCGGGCCTCCAAGGGCCTGAACCCGATGACGTTCGACCTCAAACTCGCGCAGGCGGCACAGACGTGGGCGAACCGGATGATGGATGAAGACTTCTTTGACACGAACAGCCCCGACGGCACATCGATGCTCGCCCTGACAAAACCGGGGACCAGCGGCATGGTCTCGTCATCTGTCTCGGCCGACGAGGTCGGTCGTTCCTTGGTCCGGGCGTTTGCCGACGTCTTCTCCAACCCTGAGTTCGACCGGCTCGGTGTCGGCCACGGGTATCTGGACTACGACACAGGCAGGGTGCGCGTCCAACACTACTGGTCGATCGTGGTCGGACGCTCTTAAGCTACGGGGCCGCGCTGATCCTGCGGGCGAGCTCAAAATCGAACGCCGTGAGCTTGTTGTCCGCGTCGTGGCTGACCATCGAAACGGTCACGGACCTGTAATCGATCTGGATGACTGGATGGTGGTTGAGCCTCTCAGCCACCCCGGCGACGGAGCAGGCGAACAGGACGCCCTCGCTGTACGAGCCGAACTGGTAGGTCCGGCTGAGCGCGCCGCCTTCGACGACCCATCCGGGCACCGTGCCTAATTCTGATTCGATCTGGCCAGGGGTGAGTCTCTCATAGGTCAGGTCCATGCCTGGATTCTAGACCCTGCCTGTCGCTGGGCGAGTCCGTCCGGCTCTGGACGCTCCCGGCCAGCTTCGGACACGCGGACCATTGCCCCACGATTGGAACGCCCGTCGGTAAAATAGCGTCACTTTAGTCTATAAGGCTCAAGTGGTCTAATACCACCAGAGTCATGAGCAAAGAGAGAACGAAGATGGGACGAGTGGTTGGAATCGATTTGGGCACGACAAACTCTGTCGTTGCCGTCATGGAAGGAGGCGAGGCCAAGGTCATCGCCACGGCGGAAGGGTCGCGGACGCTCCCGAGCGTCGTCGCCTTCAAGGCTAACGGAGAACGGCTGGTCGGCGTCACTGCCAAACGCCAGGCCGTCACGAACCCTGGCAACACGGTTGCCAGCATCAAAAGGTTCATGGGCCACACGGTGAAAGAGGTGCCCGACGAGCTCAAACGCGTCAGCTACAAGGTTGTCGCTGGCGACAAGGGGATGGCCACGGTCCATATCCCAGCCGTTGACAAGAACTTCACCCCGGAAGAGGTCAGCGCGATGATCCTCCAAAAGCTCAAGGCGGACGCCGAGGCGTACCTCGGCGAGACGGTCGACCAGGCCGTAATCACTGTCCCTGCCTACTTTAACGACTCGCAAAGGACCGCCACGAAGAACGCTGGCGAGATCGCTGGACTCAAGGTGGAGCGCATCATCAATGAGCCCACCGCCGCCAGCATTGCCTACGGCCTGGACAAGAAGGGCAACGAGACGATCCTCGTCTTCGACCTCGGTGGTGGAACCTTCGACGTCTCCGTCCTCGATGTCGGCGAGGGTGTCTTTGAGGTCAAATCCACCGCTGGCGACTCTCACCTGGGTGGCGACGACTTCGACCAGAAGATCGTCGACTGGCTGGGCAACGAGTTCATGAAAGAGCACGGGATCGACCTGCGAAAGGACTCGAAGGCCCTGCAACGGCTGCGTGAGGCGGCGGAGAAGGCCAAGATCGAACTCTCCAGCTCGGTCAACACGGACATCTCGCTTCCCTTCATCACGGCCATCGACAACGAGCCGGTCCACCTGGAGACCCAGCTGAGCCGCTCGAAGTTCGAGAGCCTGTGCGGCGACTTGTTGGAGCGGGTCAAGGGACCGGTCGAACGGGCGGTGACCGACGCCAAGATCAAGTATTCGAACCTCGATGAGATCGTCCTCGTCGGCGGATCGACCAGGATGCCGATGGTCCAAGACCTCGTCAAGTCCATGACAGGGATGGAGCCGAATAAGTCGGTGAACCCGGACGAGGTTGTGGCGGTCGGCGCTGCGATCCAGGCTGGCGTGCTGGGCGGGGACGTCAAGGACGTCGTCCTGCTCGACGTGACCCCGTTGAGCCTGGGGGTTGAGACACAGGGCGGCATCTGCGACTTCCTGATCGAGCGTAACACGACGATCCCGACCCAAAAGAGCCGGTCTTACACAACTGCCGCCGACAACCAGACCGAGGTCACGATCCACATTCTTCAGGGCGAGCGCACGCTGGCCAAGGACAACAAGTCGCTCGGCCAGTTCAACCTCAGCGGGATCCCGCCGGCACCGGCGCGGGTGCCGCAGATCGAGGTCACGTTCGACATCGACGCCAACGGCATCCTAAACGTGACCGCCAAGGACAAAGCCACGAACAACGAGCAGAAGATCACGATCACCGGCTCGGGCAACCTCGGCAAAGAGGAGATCAACCGCATGGTCCACGAGGCAGAGTCCAACGCCGAGATCGATCGCAAGGCCAGGGAGACCGCGGAGCTACGAAACGACGCCGAAAGGCTCGTCTCGACCACCGAAAAGACGCTCAAAGACCTTGGCGACAAGGTCAGCGAGTCGGATCGGGGCAGGATCGAAGAGAAGATCGCCGACCTCAAATCAGCGATCGAACGCCAGGACACAGAAGCGATCGAGTCGGCCAAGGCAGCTCTGGAGACCGAGAGCCATGCGCTGAGCGAGCAGCTCTACAAACAGGCGTCCGCGGAACAACCGCAAGAGGCTGGCGTTGGCGCCGCGACCGGAGGGTCGTCAGCCGACGACGACGTGATCGACGCCGAGTTTAAAGAAGACAAGTAAGCCTCGTCCGCACCAGACAACCTGGCCGCCTTGGAACCGACCAAGGCGGCCAGGTCTGTTTTGCCTGAGTTGAATACTTTTGCGGGGTTGGGGAGTAGTGTTATGTGGGGCGTCAGTCGCAGTTGCGGGGGATCGCATGGACAACCAAGAGATCAAGCGTCTTAACGACAAGCTGGACCAGCTGGGAAGGCGCATGTCCCAGATCGAGGCGCGGCTTGGGCTCACAGGCCACCAGCCACCCCATTTCGGCACCGCCACTTCCCCACCCCCCTTGCCTTTCCAAGCCCCGAATGTGACCGAACCGGTCTCTGGCTATACCGCAGAGATCCGGGAAGAAATCTCCCGAGAGCGAGCCAGGGTCCACAACACGGAGATCGAGTACAAGGTCGGCGCGAAGTTCCTCCCCTACACCGGCGCGCTCCTTCTGGTGCTCGGGATCCTGTTCCTGGTCACACTCGCCTTCCAGCAAGGGTGGATCACTCCTGCCGTCCTCACCTGGACCGGGGTGGCCCTGTCTTCCGCTCTCGTCTACACGGGCCAGCGGCTCCGCGACGAGCGTGAGCAGTTTGGCGAACTCCTCACCGGTGTCGGCACCTGCGGACTGTACGTGACGCTCAGCGCAGGGCACATCGCGCACGACCTTTACAGCGGAGCGACGATGCTCCTGATGCTCACCGGACTGAGTCTAGCGACCATCGCCTACGGACTCTGGCGAGATTCTAAGGCTTTCTGGGCTGTCGGGATTGTCGGCGGCTATCTGGTGACGCACCTTGCCAACCAAGGAGCGAACCAGGCCCTGCCAGTGAACCTGGCGCTGTTCACTCCAGTGATGCTCGCTGGCGGCATCGTCGCGGCACGGAACAGGTGGCTATGGCCGAGCGTTTTGTTCCTGCCGGTTTCATACCTGGCCCTGCTTCAGAGCCTCACCAATCCTGGGCTCGAATGGGCCAAGGTCGTGCTCGTCTACGCAACCGCCCTCGTGTGTGCCTATGGCTATTGCCGGTCGTTCGCGGTCAGCAGGTTCGACCCGGACCGGATCGCGCTCCCTGCCATGCTCGGCGGTGCCGCGTGGATCGCGTTCGAGGTCAAAGATTCCCTGCCCGGCTCTGCCCATGTCCTTGTGTTTGGGGTGTTGCTCTGGCTCCTCTCCCGGATCGTCCCTGAGACCATCGCCAAAGACACCCTGGTCTATATCGCGGTGACTCTGCCCTTGACGCTCGCGCCCTGGGGAGCCACAAAAGTGCAGACAGGGTTCATTCTGCCGGTCGTGGCGGTCGGGCTCGCGATCTATGGACGGAGGGTCCGCTCGCACGATTATGCCTTTGCGGGTTTCGTCCAAGCCCTGCTTGCCGGCACAGCGATCATCGTCTGCCACGCGCAACACCTCCTGCCGACCTGGGCTCTCGAGGGCCAGTTGGTGGCGGTCTTCATCGCTGGACTGGGCGCCGTCATGGCCATCGTGGCACCTGTAGTCAAGTCTCGAGAGCTGGTGCTCGGAACAGGCTGCGCCGTTCTAGGAGTCGCGATTGTCAGGCTGGTGCTGATCGTCGCAGACCCGCTGATGCCTGGGCTCAGCCAGACAGCGGTCTGGGTGGGTTCGTTGGTCATCGCCGCAAGCGTGATGCACACGGTCGGGAGCGCGTCAAGGACCGCTCTTCCACGCGTGCTCGCGCTTTTCCCTTCCGTACTTGCAGGAATCGGCTATGCGTCCTACGTTTCCGAAGTCCCGCCCGGGACTGAGCGGTTCCTGATGGCGGCCGTCGCGCTCGGGCACATGTACCTTGTGGGTCGCCTAGCCTGGACAGACGGTCCACCGTGGAAGGTGTGGGCGTGCCTCCCGACGGTCGGTGCGTCCGCCGTGATGGCGGGGGTCCTGCGCTGGCCCCTCATCAGCTCACCTTGGATCGACTACGCATCGACATCTACGGCATGGGGGTTCTTCGCGGCCTCTGTCTTCGTGTGGGTCCCCTATCGCCTGATGCGCCAGCTGCCGCTGGTCGTTTTCCAGGCGGCTGCAAGTGGCATCGGCACGGTCTGGTTCATCTTGAGCCGGTTAGAGACGGTCTCCCGGCCGGAGACTCTGACGGGAGACCTCCTTGTCGCCGCACTCGGGGCGGCCTCAGTGTGGGGAGCGGCCAAGAACCTCGCGGCGAAGGCACAAGTGGACCGGAAACTCATTGCCTCG
>CAZGER010000033.1:0-10550 GCA_964524565.1 uncultured Chthonomonas sp.
GCGCTGCCTTCGGCGGCGTCTTTGCCTTGGATCTGCCTGAGCATCTTTTCGGCGTCGGCGTCTCCCACCATGTTCTGGATGTCACCGAGGCTGGCGAAGCACGGGATGCTCGCCTCTTTTGCCGAGAGTGCGAGTGGCTTTTCGGTCGAGAGGCCGATGCCTGCGAGGGTGTCGAGTTTGCCGGACTCACAGTTTTTGTCGAAGGCGCGGCCGATCCAGCCGTAGCGGAGGTCTCCGGCGGGGCTGGCGGACTGCCAGATGTCCATCGACTTGAAGTGGGACCGGTTGGGGTTGGGGTAGCCGACGTTTTGGACGATGGCGACCTTGCCCTGGTTGAACAGTTTGTGGAGCCCGCCGAGGTTGGGGTGCAGCCCGAGCCCGTCAGTGAGTTTGAGGACCTTGTCGGCCTCGATCCCGAGGGACGGTCTGAGTTTGGCGTAGTTCGGGTCGGTGTAGGGGACGATCGTGTTGAGACCGTCGTTGCCTCCGCTGAGTTGGCACACAACGAGGACGTTGTCGGGTGCGATCTTGCGACCGTTGGCGAGCTTGACGACGTCTGCCTTGGCGATCGACGCGAGCCACGGCGGCGACATGAGCCCAACGGCGAGGACCCCGCCTTTAGCGAAGAGTTCCCTTCTGGTTAAATCTTTACCCATTGTTCGCTCCAATACGATTGTACGATAGGTGCTGACGTAATTGGAAGGAGTATGTTCAGGTTGTGCGCAAATGAGGGTGTTTAGAGAACCTAGGGCCGCTGTTTCTGACAAGGTGCTTGCTTACGTCACGGCGGCGCTATTGAGCCTGCTGACGTTGACGGTGTTCGCATACCTGAAGGACACTGGCCCCGAGAGCGCGTTGCGGCTTTACCACCAGCACGTTCTTTCGGGGAACTTTGCCGAGTCGGACAAGATGGTCGATCCTGAGTCGGGTGGGGCGGCTTCGGAGGCGCTGTACGAGACGCTGGGGCGCATTTTGGGGGCTTCGGGCCAGCAGCCTCGTTTGGGCCGGGTGGTGACTGAGGGTCGGTCGGCTTATGTGGACGTGACTTATTTTTCGAAGCTTCCTGGGAACATCATGACGGTTCGGTTCGTTGTGAAGAAACCTGGCTACCGTTGGAAGATCGACGCGGCGGAAACTTTGAACCTGGCGCGGAAGATGTCTGAGCTGTGAGAGGATAGAATCGGAGAAATGTTGGAGTCTGGACGGATGCACTGGATAGCTGTCGGCGGGGTGGCGGCGGCTTTGGTGATTGTGGGGGTCGTTGTCGGGGCTGGGGGAGACTCGCCTGAGAACCGGGCGAACAAGTTTTTTTCGGCGCTGAGCCGTGGCGACCTGGACACCCTGGTGGACAGCAGCTACTCGGTGAGGATCCCGCGGGACCAGCTTAAGCCCCGTTGGGAGCAGACGATCGAGCGGTCCAAGTACTACAGGTTCCGGTACATCGTGAAGGGGACGACCACGCCGACGCCGACCCAGGCGAACGTGAAGATGGAGTTTGAGCGCAATTATGGCGCTGGTTCGCCGATCGAGTATTACGACATCGGTCTGGTGAAGGAAGGCGGCAAGTGGATGGTCGACATCGACGGGATGAGCCGCTCTCTGTACCCTTACTTGCCGCGGTAGTGGCAATGATCCGGGGCCGAATGGCGGCCAATGCCTATGCTGGGTTTTTGGATCGGCGGTACCTTGCGCCCGGGCCATGCCACCTTCAGTCCGGAACATAGGAATCATCGCGCACGTCGACCACGGGAAAACGACCCTGGTTGACTCGATCTTTCGGCAGTCCGGTCTGTTCCGCGCGAACGAGTCGGTCGCTGAGCGGGTGATGGACTCGAACGACCTGGAGCGGGAGCGGGGGATCACGATTTTGAGCAAGGTGGCGAGCTGCCACTACCAGGGCACGAAGATCAATATCGTGGACACTCCCGGGCACGCGGACTTTGGCGGCGAGGTGGAGCGCGTGCTGAGCATGGTGGAGGGTGTCCTTTTGGTCGTGGACGCGTGTGAAGGCCCGATGCCGCAGACACGGTTCGTGCTGAAGAAGGCGTTTGACAACCAGGCAAAGGTGATTGTCTGCATCAACAAGATCGACCGTGAGGGCGCGCGGCCGATGGAAGCCTACGACAAAACGATCGACCTGTTCATCGACCTTGGGGCGAGCGAGGACGACCTTTTCTTTCCGGTGATCTACGCCAGCGGTGCGGGCGGGTACGCCAAGAGCGCCCCTGACGGGCCGGAACAGGACATGCAGGTTCTGTTCGACACGATTTTGAGCGAGGTCCCCGCCCCGAGCGTCCAGGACGACGGCCCTTTGAAGCTGCAGGTGAACAACCTGGACTACAGCGACTATCTGGGCAGGCTGTTCGGCGGAAAGCTGTTGCGGGGCAGGGCGAGGGTCGGTGACCGCTGCACCCTGGTGGGCGAGGACGGGAAGCAGTCGTCGTTCACTGTCACGAAGGTCTGGATCTACGAGGGTCTGAAGCTCAAGGAGGTCGAGGTCGGCGAGGCCGGGGAGATCGTGATGCTAGCAGGGACGGACGGGGTTTTGATCGGGGACACGGTCTGCGACTCGCAGTTTGTGGAGCCGCTGCCGCGGATCATGGTGGAGCCGAGCACCCTGACGCTTAATTTTTACGCGAACAACTCTCCGCTTTCTGGCAAGGACGGTGGGAAGTTTCTGACGATCCACAAGATCCGGGAGCGGCTTGAGAAGGAAGAATCGGTGAGCGTGAGCCTGAAGATCGACCGGACAGCCCCGCCGGAGACGGTGCGGGTGGCGGCCCGGGGTGAGATGCAGCTGAGCGTTTTGATCGAGACGATGCGCCGGGAGGGTTTTGAGATGGCGATCGCCCGGCCGGAGGTGATCATGAAGGAGAACGAGCTTGGGCGGCTTGAGCCTGTCGAGCAGCTGACCTGCGAGTTTGAAGAGTCTGCCATGGGCGACGTGATGGAAGAGCTGAGCCGTCGCAAGGCGGTGATCGAAGAGATGGAGCCTGCTGGCGGCGGCAGGCAGAAGGTCGTTGCCTCGATCCCAACCAGAGGGTTGATCGGTTTTAGGAGCGTCTACCTGACCTTGACGCGCGGCACGGGGATCATGGGGAGCATTTTTGAAGGGTACGAGCAGTTCCGGGGAGCGATCGAGAACCGCGTGAACGGCGCTTTGATCGCCAAAGACCCGGGGAAGGTCACGCGGTACGCCTACGAGGACATCCAGGAGCGGGGGTCGCTCTTTTACCCGGTCGGGACCGACACCTATGGCGGGATGATCGTTGGGATGAACAGCCGCGAAGAGGACATGGTCGTGAACGTTGTGAAGCAGAAGGCGGCCA
Organism: uncultured Chthonomonas sp.; assembly: GCA_964524565.1. Lineage (GTDB taxonomy): Bacteria > Armatimonadota > Fimbriimonadia > Fimbriimonadales > Fimbriimonadaceae > UphvI-Ar2. The sequence goes on from CAZGER010000033.1 coordinate 3,330, forward strand.
CGAACATGCGGTCGGCGACCTCGGACGAGACGACGGTTTTGAAAGCGCACAGGGACTTTTCGCTGGAGCAGGCGCTTGCCTGGCTCAAGGACGACGAGCTGCTTGAGGTGACCCCTAAGTCGCTCAGGTTCCGGAAGAAGCTGTTGGACCATTCTGAGCGCAGGGTTGCCGAGCGCCGGGCCGAGGTCTGACCGCTCGGGGGACCTTGCGGTTTGACCGGTAACATCGTTTTGTGAGCAGGTCTCGACGATTGGCAGGCATGTGGACCGCGCTCGGCGCTGTCGCCCTTGTCACTGTCGGCGCCTTTGTCGTAGCGCCAGGTGGGGGGGGGCGTCCGGCGCTCGACCCGGAGCCTGGGATCGTTGACCAGGCGGCGGCGGACGAGCTCGGGCTTCGGAAGCAGACCGACCATTTGGTTGACAAGCAGATGCTCGGCCAGGCTTCTGGGTTGGTCGGGAAGACGGCTCCTGTGTTTTCTTTGCCCGACAGCAACGGGAAGACGGTCTCTTCGGAGAGTTTGAAGGGGCGTCCCTATCTTTTGTACTTCATCGAACGGGAGTGTCCTTGCTGTCTGGGTGCGAAGGTTTTTGTGGACGACCTGGCGCGGATGTACGGCGACCGGGTGAAGGTCCTGGCGGTGATCAATGGTGACGCGGCCCAGGCCAAGACTTGGATCAAGGCGACAGCGCCGAAGTTCGACCTGCTGTGCGACCCAAGTTTGGACACGATGAGGGGTTTTGAGGCGCAGCGGGGCGTGTACTCTGTCCTGGTGGACGCAGAGGGGCGGATCGATGCGGTCTATCCCGGGTATTCGTTCGGGGCATTGCGGTCGGCCGGTGCGCGGATGGCCGAACTGGCCGGGGTCGAGGAGGTTCCCTACGCTCCGACGCTTGCGCCTGAGACGATGACTTCTGGCTGCCTTTTTCCTGGATACGACACACCATGACCCTGTCTCTTGCGTTTGTACTTGCCGTTGCGCCCGTTAAGGTGCTGCCGACTTTTTCGCTGAAGGCGACGGACGGGAAGGTCTACAAGACCGCCGACCTTTTGAAGCGGCACACTCTGGTGGTGTTTTTTGCGAACGGGTGTCCGCACAACCCGAAGGCGGCGACAGACATGAACAGGATCAAGGTTTTGCTTGGCAAGGACGCGCTTGTCCTTGGGTTTATCAACCTTAAGGTTGACCAGGCGGCCAAAGTGCGAAAGTCTCTCAACCTCAGTTTTCCTTTGATCGGTGACGCGGGGGCGGGTGTGATGCACGGGTTTGGCGCGAGCCACAGTCTTGACATGGCCTTGGTGAACCCTCGGACCAAGAACTTTTCTTTGGCGGAGGGCTACAACCGTACGATCGTCTCGGAGATGCTCAAGCGGGTCCGTGGGACAGAGCCGAAGTCGAGCGAGGTGGCGGCGTTCCCGGTGGACAGGGTCTCGGGCTGCGGGTTCTGAAAAAAAGAGCGCGGCTTTCGCCGCGCCATCGAACTGCTCGTTGTCACCGGTTCGCGCCCTGACATACCCTCCAGAGTCTGGCGTTGTGCCCTCGACCGGCCTACATTCTTTATTTTCGGCGGGTTTTGTTAAGACTGGATGATGGCCCGGGACTTTATCAGTCCCTGGTGGACCTTGCGCGGGTGTTGGAGAATCAGGTTCAATCTCTTTCCACGTGGGGCCATAGCTCAGTTGGGAGAGCGCTTCCATGGCATGGAAGAGGTCAGGGGTTCGAGCCCCCTTGGCTCCACCATCTTCGCCTGATTTTTGCGATGGGCGGGCGGGATTCCGGTGTTCGGGGCACCTGGATGGATTCCTGTTTTTTCATGTACGGGGTTGGCGGATGACCGGGCCATCTGGGCTGAGGATGGAAGTAAGATTGCGCCCATGCTTTCGTTGCTCGTAGGGTCTGCGTTGCTGAGTCCTGGCGAGGGCCGGGCCAAAGAGATGCCGAACGTGGTCTTTATCCTTGCCGACGACATCGGATACGGGGACCTGGGTTGCTACGGGGCGACGAAGGTGAAGACCCCGAACATCGACCGGCTGGCGGAGAGCGGGGTCAGGTTCACCGACGCGCACTCTCCGGCGACGGTCTGCACGCCGACGCGGTACTCGTTGCTCTCGGGTGAGTACTCGTTTCGGAGCAAGGGCGGGTCTGGCATCCTAAGCGGTGTCGCTCCGCTGGCGTTCGGCGAGGACCAGTCCACTTGGGCGAAGATGGCCAAGGGCGCGGGGTACCGGACTGCGGTGGTGGGCAAGTGGCACCTGGGGTTGGGGACGGGCAAGACGGACTACAACGGTCTGATCACGCCGGGGCCGAAGGAAGTCGGGTTTGACGAGAGCTTCATCATTCCGGCCACGGGCGACAGGGTCCCTTGTGTGTTCGTCGAGAACGGGCGGGTTGTGGGGTTGGATCCCAGGGACCCGATCGAGGTGAATTACCAGGCGAAGGTGGGGGACGATCCGACGGGCAAGGAGCGGCCCGACCTGCTCAAGGTCACGCCGGTTGTCGGCCACGCTGGCACGATCGTTAACGGAGTGAGCCGCATCGGGTTTATGTCAGGCGGGAATTCTGCCCGGTGGGTGGACGAGGACACGGCGGACCGCATCACGGAGAAGGCTTGCGACTTTGTGAGGACAAACAAGTCCCGGCCGTTCTTTTTGTACTTCGCTCCGCACGACATCCATGTTCCGCAACTGCCGCACGAGCGGTTTGTCGGCACGAGCGATTCTGGTATCCGCGGGGACACGATCGCCGAACTGGACTGGAGCGTCGGGCAGATCATGAAGACCCTTGAGGAGACCGGGGCGGCGAAGAACACTATCTTGGTGTTCACCTCGGACAACGGGGCGGTCAGTGAGGACGGTTACGCCGACCCGCGCGAGAACCTGAACGGGCACAAGGTGAACGGTCTTTTGCGGGGGACGAAGTACTCGCTTTACGAGGGGGGCCACAGGGTTCCGATGATCGTTTCGTGGCCGGCTCGGACACCCAAGAAGCGGACATCTTCGGCGCTGGTTTGCCACATCGACTTTTTTGCCTCCCACGCCAGGTTGCTGGGGACGCGTCTGGCGCAGGGGGAGGCGCCTGACAGCATGTCGATGGTGAGCGCGTTGTTCGACTCTGGGTCAAAGGGCCGGACGAGCCTGGTCCACCATCTTGGCGGGTTTGACTCACCGGTCGCGTACCGGGACGGCCGTTACGTGCTGATCGAGACGAAGGACTCGCACGAGCTGTACGACCTTGTGAAAGACCCTTCGCAGAAGTCCGACGTGGCGAAGGCGCTACCCAAAGTTGTCGAGCGGATGAAGGCAGCGCTCGCCAAGGTCAAGGCTGGGAGCTGACCAGGTCTTAGAGTTCCCTGGCGGCCCAGAGAAGTCCGCGCCGGTAGATCTCGCGGCTGGTACCGGTTTCGAGGTCTGCCGCCCGGTGGCCGATCGCGGTGTAGAAGACCCTTCCTTGACCGTACATCTTTGTCCAGACCTGGGGCATGTCGCAAGGGTTTTGGGAGTGGGGGCCGGGGTGGGCGGTGTTCGGGAACCTGGTCGTGGCGAGGACGGTGTTGCCTGGGTCTGTGTGGAGGTAGTACTGCTCGCTGGCGACCTCAAAGCTGGACAGTCCGTCGGTGACGGGGTGGGGGACGGAGGCATCGATCTCGACGGTGTAAACGGCGTTCGTGTCGCCGGGGTGTGCGACCCATTGGCCACCGGTGAGGAACTGCCATTCTGGGCAAGCGCGGAACGCGTCGCACATTCCTCCGTGGCAGCCGGCAAGTCCGGTCCCAGCGGCGACGGCTTCGCAGACGGCGTTGACTTGGGGTTGGGTGATTTCTCCCATCGTCCAGACAGGGACGATCAGGTCGAGTTTGCGGAGACCGTCAGATTCGAAGGCTGCGAGCGTGTCCGAGACCTCGACGTTGAACCCCTCGGCGGAGAGTATCGAGTTCGTGAGTCCGGCGACGGCCTCCGGCTGGTGTCCGTCCCATCCTCCCCAGACGATCAATGCGTTCTTTGCCACGGCGAGCGAGGATACCGCGCTCCCGACAGGCGGTATCCTGCCCGAGGGCCCGGAACCAATGTGTTTCCAACCCTGTTGAGAAGTCTGGCCCGATGACGCCGTATCTCCGCCTGTTGAGGCCCAAGCAATGGACCAAGAACCTGCTGGTTTTTGCCGCGTTGCTCTTTGCCGGGACCGCGAACGAGATCAGCCGCGATGTTCGGGCTTTGTTGGCGTTTATCGGCATGTGCGCGCTGAGTTCGGCGACGTACATCTTTAACGACCTTTTGGACCGGGAACGGGACAAGGCGCACCCTGTGAAGTGCAAGCGTCCGCTGGCTTCTGGGGAGGTTTCTCCTGGGGCGGGGCTCACGATCGCGCTGGTGTTGCTGGCGGGGGCGGGTGGGATCGCAGTGTGGCTGGGCGACTGGGTGGCGGCGATCATGGGCGGGTACGCGCTGATCCAGGCCCTTTACAACCTGAAGCTCAAGCAGGTGGCCGTGCTGGACGTGTTCATTTTGGGTACAGGTTTCGTGCTGAGGGCGGCGCTTGGGGCGGAGGCGATTAAGGTTCCGATCTCAGGGTGGTTGTTGTTCTGCACGGCGGCGCTCTCGCTGATGCTGGGGTTTGCCAAGCGCAGGAGCGAATTCATCAAGCAGGGCGACGGGCGGGAGAAGTCCCGCGAGAGCCTTTCGCAGTACAGCCGTTTTGCGCTGGACATCTTTGTCGCGGTTTTCGCGGGTGTCGCGGCGATGACCTATGGGATCTATGCCTTGCAAAGCGAGACGGCGCAGCGGTATCCGGGGTTGTTGACGACGGTGCCGTTCGTGCTTTACGGCATCTGCCGGTATCTGCTGGTCGTGTTCACGAAGAACGACGGGGGCGAGCCGGAGGACATTCTGTTGAAGGACTGGCACGTGATCTTGAGCGTTGTCGGGTTTGGGCTGGCGGTTCTTTTCGCGGTGAAGGGGGGCACCGTGCCGATCATTGACTGACATGGGCGACTGGCGCTTTGCGGTCGTCGTGGGGGCTTCGTCCGGGATTGGCCGGGAGGTCTGCCGGCAGTTGGCACAGTCTGGGTGCAAGGTGGCGGCTGTCGCCAGGAGGCTCGACCGGCTAGAGGAACTGGCCAAGGAGTTTCCGGGTCTGGTGTTGCCGTTTGGCCACGACGTTAGGAACGTCGAGGGGGTTCCTGGCCTGTTCCAGGAGGCGACGAAGGCCCTGGGCGGGCTTGACCTGTTTGTCTATGCGAGCGGGGTGATGCCAGAGGTCGGGTTCCACGAGTTCAACACCGAGAAGGACCGTTTGATGGTAGAGACCAACGTCACGGGACTTGTCGCTTGGGTGAACTCGGTGGCCGACCGGATGCAGAACACCAAGCACGGTTCGATCGTTGCGATCGGGAGCGTCGCTGGGGACAGGGGGCGGAGCAAGCAGCCCGTCTACAACGCATCAAAGGCGTTTCTGGCGACGTACATGGAGGCGGTGCGGAACCGGGTTTCGCGGTACGGGGTGAAAGTAGTGACGGTGAAGCCGGGGCCGGTGGCGACCGAGATGACGCAGGGTCTGCACATACGAGGCGCGATGCCGGTCGAGGTCGCGGCGGCGAAGGTCATCCGGTTTGCGGGCAAGACAGGCGAGCACTATTTGAAGCCCATGCACCGGTTGGTCTTTTACGTGATCAAGCGGGTGCCCTCGCCGATTTTTCGACGGTTGAAGATATGAGCGGGACCCTGTTGCCAACCAGCAGGCTTGAGCGGGTCAGCGGGTTTGGGATGTCTGAGGCGGCGGACGGGTACGTTTTTCGGCCCAGAACCGTGGCTGAGGTCCAGGAGACCCTGGCTCTGGCGAGGGAGTGCGGCAGGCGGGTCGTTCTGCGGGGGGCGGGGCGCAGCTATGGTGACGCGAGCATCGGGAGCGAGTGCCTGGTGCTGGACATCGGGGCGATGAACCAGATCCTTGCGTTCGACCTGGACACGGGGCTCATGGAATGCGAGGGTGGGGTGACGATCGAGCAGCTTTGGCGTGCGGGGCTCGACCACGGCTTTTGGCCACCGGTCGTCAGCGGGACGATGTTCCCGACCTTGGCGGGGGCTTTGGGCATGAACATCCACGGCAAGAACGCCTATCTTGCCGGGCCAATCGGTGACCATGTGGTTGAGATCGACGTCGTGCGCGCGGACGGGACTCTCGTGACGATCCGCCAAGAGGACGATGACTTCCGCCGTGTGGTCTCTTCGGCGGGGTTGCTCTGCGCGATCGTTCGGGTGGTGATCAAGATGAAGCGGGTGGGGAGCGGAGACCTAAGGGTGCTGCCGGTCTCGTGTTCCGGTTGGGACCAGCAGTTTGAGGCGTTTGAATCGCTTGAAGGGAGTGCTGACTATATGGTTAGTTGGATCGATTGCTTTGCCGGGGGGCGGTCTGCCGGGCGGGGGCAGTTCCATGCCGGGTGGCACGTTTCGGAGGGTGAGTCCCGACCTGCAAGCTTTCGTGCCGACAACCAGGACCTGCCGGACACGATCTTGGGCAGGATCCCCAAGAGCAGGGTTTGGAGGTATCTGAAGCCGCTCAACAACCGGATCGGGATGAGGTGGTTGAACCTGGCGAAGCACGTTGCGGGGCGCGCTTTGGGCAACGGTCAACCTCATGGTCAGAGTCTGGTGGCGTTTTCGTTTTTGCTCGATTATATCCCCAACTGGATATGGGCTTATCGACCAGGTGGTTTGATCCAGTACCAGTGCTTTGTGCCGAGGGAGTCGGCCAGGGTCGTTTTTGCCCGCCTTGTCGAGATGCAGCAGGAGGAGTTGCTTGAGACGTTTTTGGGAGTGATGAAGCGGCACAAGCCCGACCGGTACATGTTCTCGCACGGGGTTGACGGGTATTCGCTGGCGATGGACTTTAAGGTGACGAAGCGGAACCGGGCCAGGCTTTGGGCGTTGGCCCACAAGATGAACGACCTTGTTTTGGAAGCGGGGGGCAGGTTCTACTTGGCGAAGGACTCCACGCTGAGACCGGATGACTTTTCCGCTTCAGTCGGGGAGGGGAGCATCGCCGAGTTCCGGGAGACGAAGCGGCGGTTGGACCCGGAAGGCCTGTTCACTTCAGCGCTGGCGGAGCGACTCGGGCTGGTGGACCGGGGGTGAGCTGTCGAGTGATGGTGACCGGTTTCGGCGCGTTCAGGGACGTCGAGAACAACCCGTCAGCCGAATTGGCGAAGTCGTGCGGGCGGCCTTTTGAGG
>CAZGER010000034.1:0-617 GCA_964524565.1 uncultured Chthonomonas sp.
GACCCTGCCTCCGGCCTCATCGACACCAACATGCCGATCGGCCCCACGTCCTCCATCCAGATCCCCATCGGTGCCAGGACAGCCGTCCAGGTCACCACCGATGCGGTGTTTGGCGGCAACCTCGATAGCCGGTCGTTTGCCAACCCGGGCCTCTCCACCACCCAGACCACGGTCAGGGTCTACGATTCCCTAGGCGGGTCGCACGACCTCACCCTCACCCTCACAGAGACAGCGACACCCAACCAGTGGTCGTGGGCAGTCTCCGGGGCAGGCGGCACGACCGTGACCGGCACCGGCAACCTGACCTTCGATCCCGGCAACGGTAGCCTGCTCACAGGCTCCCCTGGCTCCATCACAGTCACTCCGCCGGTGGGCAGCGGTATCCCTGCGTTCCCCATCAGCCTGGACTTCGGATCGCTCAGCCAGCTCGCCAACGACATGCAGATCCAGGCGTCCAGCCAAAACGGCTACGCCCCTGGCTCACTGAGCTCGTTCTCCGTCAACACCGACGGTGTCGTCATCGGCCTCTACACCAACGGCCTCACCAGGCCCCTGGGCCAGATCGCCCTCGCGATCTTCCCCAACACCAACGGCCTCGAAAGGCAGGGTAGCAACCT
>CAZGER010000034.1:627-4929 GCA_964524565.1 uncultured Chthonomonas sp.
CGTCGTGGGCGCACCCCGCACCGGCGGTCGTGGACAGGTCAACGCTGGGTTCCTTGAGCAGTCCAACATCGACATAGGCAACGAGTTCACGGACCTCATCGTCACACAGCGAGGGTTCCAGGCCAACACAAGGGTCGTCACGACAGTCGATGAGATGATGCAAGACCTCATCAACATGAAGCGGTAATCCTCACCCTGGCGTTGGTTGGTTCGGCCCCTGGCTCACAGCCGGGGGCCTTTTCCTTTCACCTCGAAAGCAACGGCTTGTTCCCTGGCCCCATCCACACGACCTGCTCGATCGGCTCCAAGGTCTTCACCGTCAGCGTCGTCCCGATCGTCGCCCGCAAAGACTTGCCCATCAACGTGCCCCGGACCTTGTTGTCCACCGATGCCGCCAGGGCCGCAACTTCACCGACAGATTCCGCCGCCGCCACCGCGTCCACCCCCGCCAACGTCGTGAGCCGGCCCGTCGTCACAGCGTCGAACACCTTCCCAACCGTCAGACCCTGCCCCTTTTCACTCTTGGCGGTCGCCTCCGCCGTCTTCTTGAGCCCAAGGGTCCTCACAAGAGCAGCCGTCTCCGCCTGACTGTCCTCCAAATGCCTGCCAGTGTTAATGTTCCGCGCCAGATTCTCAAGCGACTTCCGCGTCTCCGGGTTGGTCCAAAGCTCCTCAATGTCCGGCGCGCCCGACCGGTCCGCCGTGTTCGCCTGTGTGAAGACGTGCTCCTTCCCGGTGCCAAACCCCACCTTGACCCTCCGACCGTCCGCCAGCAAGATCTCGCTCACCGAGACCGCCAGCCTAGCCTTCTTCCCTGCGAACGCACCGACGATCGAAGACCCCTCAGTCTCAGTGATCTCTCCCTTCGCCTTGTCCCCCCTGCGGACGACCAACGCCCCGTCGATCGTCACGTCCTTCACAACCGCCATGTCCACGTTGTCCCCGACCTCGCCCGACCCAGCCACCAACCCTTCCAAAAGGATCAACTCGACCTTCGTCCCCGCTGGCAGCACGACGGTCTTCCTGAGCTTCTCTACCCACGGAAGCTTCCCATCGTGGGTCTTCATGTGCCAACCCACGTATCCGACCCCGCCCACAACGAGCAGACCGACTATCGCCCGACCGTACTTTTTGCCCACAACCTCAATACGGGGCAGACCACCGTCACGATCCGCCCGCCTCCATCGGACAGGGCCTCGCACCTAGCCAACCCGCAACCCGGTCCACCTGCCCGTGGGCCGTCCAGTCCAGACTCACCGGCGTCACCGAGACAAACCCGTTGCTGACGGCCCAAATGTCAGTCCCCACCGAGTCCGGACGCATCACCACCACCCCACCCTGCCAATAGTAGGTCCTGCCCCACGGGTCCTCCCGCCTCTCAACCCGGTCCTCGTACACCCGCTGGCCCATCCCGACCACCTTCACACCCTGCACCTCCGGAAGCGCGATCGCCGGGATGTTCACGTTCAAAAACGTCAGCGGCTCCAACGGCGCCGCAACAAGCGCCGAAAGGTTCTCGTCCAGCCACGCCTCCCCAGTCTCATAGTGAAAAGGAGCCCCGTCCGCGAACACCGCCATAGAAACAGACACAGACCTGATCCCGTTGATGCAGCCTTCCATCGCCCCCGCGACAGTGCCGCTATATGTGATGTCAAACCCCAGGTTCGGACCGTTGTTGATCCCGCTCAGCACCAGGTCGCACCCGTCGGGATGGCAAACGGTCAGCCCCACGTTCACGCAGTCCACCGGCAGACCGTTCACCTCCAGCGCCCGACACCCCTCAAGCGTCGATTCCCTCACCCGGAGCGGGTCGCGCATCGTCATCGCATGGCCGCATGCGCTCCGTTCCCGGTCCGGCGCGACGACGCACACCTCTCCAAGCCGCTTGGCCACCCTCGTCAGCACGGCAAGCCCCTCAGCGTGGATTCCATCGTCGTTCGTGATCAGGATGCGCACACCCCGATCCTACCGCCCAGCCTCCAATCCTCCCCGCCCGGTGCCAATATGGGATACATGGCTCCAAACAGGCTAGACCGTCCCCTCACAGCCCTGTTCGGGATCCTCCTGGCCCTCCAGATCGTCAAATGGGGCTCTCTCAAGCTCCCCGTCCAAGGGCCACTGGCCGTCCTCCTCGCCACCGGCCTCTTCATCGGGCTCGCTGGCAAGGCGTGGCCCTGGCGAAACCGGGCCCTGTTCTTCGTCTCGTACGGCTCATGCTTCCTCCTCGTCTGGGCGGTCGGACACCCAAGCGTCGGACTCGAACTGGGCCGACTGTGGGCACTCACCTTCCTCGCCACCGCAGTCATGGCCGCGAGCATCGTCTTCAACAGCCAAAACCGGGCAAAGTGGGCATGGCTCCTCGCCATTGGCTGCTCGGTCATGTTCGGACTCCTCATCGCCTTCATCAGCGGACCCCGCGGCGGCTCGGACTGGATGCTCCAACTCGCCATGAAGTGGCTCGACACCGACGACTGGCGACTCGCCCAGGTCTACGTCCACAACTTCCGAAAGACCCTCCACTTCACCGGATACGGACTCGCCGCCCTCTGCAGCGCGATCGCCGCCAGACACGGCGGTGCAAAGGTCAAATCAGCCTTCCTCGTCGGCCTCGCCTGGCCCGTCCCTCTCGCAGTCTTCGACGAGCTCCAACAGACCGGCGCCCAAAACAGGACAGGCCGGGCCTCAGACGTCCTCCTCGATATCGCCGGGATGCTCCTGTTTCTCTCCATCTGGGCCTGGCGCGCGACCGTGAAGGAAAGGCGGGCCGAAAACCTGTGAGCGCAAACCTCCCCCACCGCGCAATCGTCCTCGACCCATCCGAAGCACCCTTTCCCGACCTCGGGGCGCTCCTCGCGCCCTGGCTTCCCAGGTCAAAAGTCAGCATCGTCAAACCCCTGACGCCCGATCTCCACCCCCTCGCCGGGATGCTCGGCCTCACCGTCGCAGACCGTGCCCTGCCGTCCGGCCCGGTCCTCGCCGCAGCATTCAAGGTCCACCCGCCAGACCGCAGCACAGTCTTCCACCTGTCGGTCATGTCCGTCGGCAATGACGGCACCGTAGCAGCCCTTCCGCCGCACGTCCTCACCGACCAAGACTCCGCCGCACTCACTGAAAGCTTCCACCGCCTCGCCTCCAAACGCCTCGTCCCCGTCCAGGGGCAAGGACTCGACCACCTCCTGGTCTGGGAAGAAGGCTCCATCGATCTCCACTGCCACAAACCCCAAGACGTCGTCGGTCACCCCTGGCACGCCCGCCTGCCGGAAGGCGACGGCGAACCCGTCCTCAGACAGTTCATCGAAGACTCCCTCGACCTGCTCGACACCCACCACGTCAACCGCCGTCTCGCCGACCAAGGGCTCCCCAAGGCCAACCTCCTCTGGCCCCACTCGTTCGGGTTCCCCCTCAGACTCACGAACCTCCCTCTCAAATGGGGCAGAACGGTCAGCCTCACGAGCCAAGACCTGGTCGTCCAGGGCATAGGCAGGCTTGCCGGTCTCAAAATCGCCGACCAATACTCCCTCCTCCCCGGCGCGATCGTCCACATCCCCGCGCCACCGGCCACAACCGCCGACCCAGACTCAGATCTCTACGCCTACACCGCCGAAAAGACAGCCGCCCTCACCGCGACCGCTGTCACCCGTCATTTGCCCCCTGAACCGTCCGCTACCGCCTTCCTCCTGGTTGTACAAGGCGATCCGGGCCTCGCCCTCGTCTCGCACCCCGCCAATCCTCCCACTAACACCTTCCCGTTCGACCCCCGGGTCTTCGACGACACTAGGCTTCCAACGATGACGCTCCCAGACCTCGTGGACTCCTTCTTCCAGGTCGGGTAGCACCGGTCCGGGCCATACTGGGACATGCCGCGACCCTTGGCAGTCGGACTCCTGGTGTTCTGTGCAGCCCTGGCATCCGCCCAGCTCACAGAGAACGAGCGAATCGCGCTCGAAGAGACCCTCTACATCGGCAACCTCAAACCAAGCGACCTCAACCAGCAACGGATCCAGTTCCCCAGCATCCCGGTGCCAGGTCTTGTCGCCTCCGGCATCAACGACCCCCTCAAAACCGCCGACGAGCTCCTGGCCCTCCACGCTTCCGCCCTCCCCGGCCTTCCGTCAGCCACCCTCGCCTCCGCCCTCGGCCTCACCGCCACCCCCCTCAAGCCAGTTGCCGTATCGCCGCCTTCCACCGCCCTGCCACCCGTCACCGCCGCCGTGGTCCGCGACCTGACGGCAGTCATGGCCGCCGCTGACCTCGAGATCCGCGAGGCCACGCAGCCCGCTCTCCGCCTCACCTTCACAGGCG
>CAZGER010000034.1:4939-10478 GCA_964524565.1 uncultured Chthonomonas sp.
GCCCTGGTCCGACTGACCCCCGTAGAACTCCGCTCCCTCATCGAGTCCCTCCCCGTCCTCGCCGCAGAAGAGCCCAAGCTCAAGTTCTCCTTCGTCCGCTCCCCGAGCATCGGCCTGCCCGCCTGCGCCGCCCTCCTCGACAAAGTCGATCTCACCCGGATCCACGCAGCCGGACTCGCCGTCCAAGCCGCGACCGAGGCCGCCTACACCAGACTCCGGGAGTGCGGCGAAACTATCCCCGCCAAAGTCCGCATCGTGTCGAACAACCTCCCCGTCGTCGTCTGCGGCACCGGCGACGACACCCACACAGAGGTCGATGCCCGACTCACGATCGACCTCGGTGGCAACGACAAGTATCAAGGACGCCACGGCGCCGGTGTCGGCTACGCCTCCGTCCTCATCGATCTCGACGGCGACGACTCCTACACAACCCCCGACCTGAGCCTCGGAGCAGGGGTCTTCGGCGTCGGCTGCGCCCTCGATGGCGGAGGCTCGGACACCTTCCGATGCGGATCCGTCTCCCTCGGCTGCGGCATCGGCGGAACCGGGGTCTTCTACAAACGGGGCGGCCACGATAGCTACTCCGCACCCGGTCTCACCCAAGGGTTCGCCGTCTGGGGCGTCGGACTCCTCATCGACACCGCCGGTGACGACACCTACCGGACAAGGCTCTGGGGCCAAGGCGCGGCCCGCACAGACAGTCTCGCATGGCTCGTCGACAAGCAGGGTAACGACATCTACGAGGCAGGCGGGCTCAGCCTCAACTCCCCCCTCTTCACCAACGTCCACTACTCCTTCGCCCAAGGCTTCGGGATGGGATTCCGCGAGGACACCGGCGGTGAACCCGGCGGGACCGGCCTCCTGACGGACTTCGACGGCTACGATCACTACATCTCCGAGACCTACGCCCAAGCCGCCTCCTACTGGCTCGCCCTGGGCAGCCTCTATGATGCCGAGGGCAACGACTCCTACGTCGGCCACCACTACGTCCAGGCCAGCGCCATGCACATGACCGGCGCCTACCTCTTCGACCTTGACGGCCACGACAGCTACACGGTCAAGTTCGGAGCGGCCCAAGCGATCGGGCACGACTACAGCACCGCGTTCTTCCTCGACCGGGCCGGTGACGACATCTACGCCGCCAAGGACGCGCGCCCAGGCACAGGCGTCGCCAACGGCGTCGGCATCTTCATCGAGGCCGCTGGCAGCGACACCTACACCTGCCTCCCTGCCTTTGGCCGCGAAGACCGCTCGATGCCCTCCCTCGGCGTGTTCGCCGACCTCAAAGGCGCCGACAAGTTCCCCGCCGGAATGACCGACACCTACGCCAGCATCGTCCCCAGTTGGGGAATCGCCTACGACCAGGCCGACACAGCTCCCGGCACCGGCGTAAACCAGCCCGAGACCGTCCCTGACCCCGCCCCCGGTTCAGCCCCCGTGCGCCCCGCGTCCGAAATGCAGGCCCTCTACGCAAAAGCGACCCAATGGGGCGTCGGATCGGCCCAGGCCGAGGTCGAACAGTCCGTCCGCGACCTGATCGCCATCGGCGTCCCCGCATGGCAGTGGATGCTCGACAACCGCCTCAAAGACGCCAACCGTCTCCATATCCGGGCATTTGTCCGGGTCGTCAAAGCGTGCGGCCCCGACGCCATAGCTGCCCTGGGTGCCAAGGCCCTCGCAGCCACCGATGCCGAACTCGCCGTCATCCTCCGCATCGCCACCGATGGTGGAATCCAAGACGTCGGTGCGCTTCTGCCCGGCATCATCAAGAACAAGCCCGCCCTCAAGATGCAGGCGGTCCGGGCCGTCGGTGCACTCAAGGCCGTCGGAGCGACCGACGCCCTCCTCCCAGTCCTTCTTGAAAAAGACCCTCTCCTCCGCAGGGCGGCGATCCAGTCCCTCTCCATCGTCGGCGACAAGGCCGCGATCGGGACCGCCTCCTCGATGCTCGGCGACCCCGACCCCATCGTCCGAGAGATGGCCGTCCGTCTTATCGTCCGCTTCCCAGAAGAGGGCGTCGCGATAGGCAAGACCCTCGTCACCGACGTCGACGAGACCAAAGCAAGGCTCGGGCTCCAGATCCTCGCAAAGATCAACATGTTCGCCAGCCTCGAAGAAGTCGCCAAGTACCTCTCAGACCCTCGCCCAGGGATGAGGGTCTCCAGCCTCCTCCTCCTCGAAGGCAAGTGCCCAGAATCTGGACGACAACAGTTCGAGTCCCTCAAACAAGACCCCGTCCCCCTCGTCCGCGCCGTCGCCCACAAGGTCAAACCATGAAGACCATCCAAGATTTCGTCGAAGAGTGCAGATCCGGCACCCTCGCCAGAATGATCGCTAAAATGCCCTCAGGCTGGGCCGTGATGGGCGATCCCCAGGTCCTCCCCGGCTACTGCCTTCTCTATCCAGACCCTGTCCCCAAAGACCTCAACTCCTGCACCGACCGAGAAATGTTCCTGGCAGATATGGCCCGGCTCGGCGATGCCGTCCTCCAAGCAACCGGCGCGGCCCGCATCAACTACGAGATCCTGGGCAACCTCGATCCCGCGCTCCACGCCCACGTCGTCCCGAGGTACACCACCGAGGTCGAAGAGCTCCGCTCAAAGCCCGTCTGGTTCTACGACTGGCCCAACTCCCCCGCCTTCGACCCCACCGTCCACGGCGAGTTGCTCCAGGCGATCAGGGAACGTCTGTGAACGACTCGGTCATAAGTCAGCTCGACGAGGCCGCCGACGCCCTCTCCAGCCTCCGCTCGAACCCCGAAGCGATCGACAAGATCGTCCAAGCCGCCCTGGCCGTCCGCGACTCCTACGAACACGGCGGAAAGGTCATTGCCTTCGGCAACGGAGGTTCGATGGCAGACGCCATGCACCTCGCCGAAGAACTCACCGGCAAATACCGCCAGGACCGCAGGCCCTTCCCCGCCGTCGCCATAAGCGACCCGGCATACATCTCCTGCACCGCCAACGAGTACGGCTACGAGGCCGTCTTTGAGCGCTTCGTGACCGCCCACGCCGGGCCGAACGACACCATCGTCGCCTTCTCGACAAGCGGCGCGAGCCCCAACGTCGTCAGAGCCCTAAACGCGGCGACTAAGTGCCGCGCCACCACCGTCCTCCTGACCGGCCAACCAGCGTCACCGGCCGCCCAACACGCCGACATCGTCATCGTCACACCAGGCGGCCGGTTCCCAGACCGCGTCCAAGAGCTCCACATCCTCACCGTCCACGTCCTGGTCCACCTCGTCGAGTCTCTCCACAATATGCCATGAGATTCCCGCTCCTCGCCCTCGCGACGCTGACAGCCGTCATCCTGGTCGGCTGCGGGAGTTCCAAAAAGCCGGACGACAAGCTCGGCCTCAGACCAGACCAGTACTCCAACCGCACCAAGGGCCAAAACGTCGTCATCGCCCCCGACGGGTCAAAGACGAGCGTCCTAGACGGCGCCGACCCCAAAGAGCTCGGCTTCGACCCCTACCCAGGTTCGACCCTCGAATCCGGAGCCCTCTACGTCAAGGAGACCCCCCGCGAGACCACCACCCTCGGGACCTTCAAGTCCAAGGCCGACGCAAAGCTCGTCGTCGCCCATTACGAGGCCCAGCTCAAGGCTGGCGCAAAGAAAGCCGGCGGAAACGGCTGGATCATCGTCGGACAGCTCCAAGACGGCCGCGTCGTCACGATCACCGTCATCGCCGAGGACTCTGGAGAGACCACCGTCCAGGCCCAGTCCGCAAAACCCGCCGTCGACTGACTAGCAGTCGGCCCGGGCCGAGGCGACCGCGGCTTGAAGACCGTCCATCTGGCCCAGCATCTGCCGCACCAACTCGAACTGCACCCTCGCCCGATGAAGGTTGTGGTCCTTACGATGGATCTGGAAGTACCTGTCTCCGTCCAAATGGTCTGATAAAAACCGGACGCCGCACTCAAACGTGATCACCGGGCCCGCGTAAGCCATCGCCGACCATTCAGCCTCCGTCAGACCGTGCCCCATCGTCTCGGCAAACCCCCGGACGATCTCGCCAAAACGGTCCGCCATAAACTTGACCTGCGCCAGGTCCGGCTCGTCTTCTGCCGCCGAGTTGCAAGCCGTCCTCACCAGGTCCCCGACGTCGAACAGGACCGTCCCGGGCATCACCGTGTCTAGGTCGATGACAGTCAGACCCTTGCCCGATTTCGACGAAAAAAGAACGTTGTTCACCTTGGTGTCGTTGTGTGTCACCCTCAGGCAAGAAGGATCGTCCTCGACAACCCTGGTCAGCCGGTCTGCGATGTGGCAGGTCCCCTTCACAAACTCGATCTCGTCCGCCGCCGACTCCCTGCGCCCCACGACAGGGTCCGCCAGCACAGACTCGAACGCCGCCAACCGCCCAGGAGTGTCGTGAAAACCCGGGATCGTCACGTGAAAGTCCGAAGGGTCAAGATCGGCCAGGTCGCTCAAAAACCGACCGAACGTCCGCGCCGCCTCGTAAGCCACCGTCGCGTTGGGCACGACGTCGTAAACGTCCGTGTCCTCCACAAAGTTGTACATCCGCCAGTAACCGCCCTCGTCGTCTACCCAGTACGTTTGGCCGGACCGGTCGGCGATCAGGCGCAGCAGGCCCTCCTCGCCCGCCCGCTTGCCCTGGATGTGCTCCACGACCTTGCGGATGTTCTCCATCATGCGGGGCGGATCGCGAAAGATCGCCGTGTTGATCCACTGCTGCACGTACCGCGATGTCGTGCCGTGCTCCTCGATCGTCGAAACGTAGGTCCGGTTGATGTGCCCCCGGAGGATCTGGTCGCCAGAAACCAACCGCCCCTCCGGGCAGAAATGTGGGGCGACAGGTTTCAAAATGGCCATGACTGCTTCAGACAAAGTTCTATAGCCGGGGTGGGTACACACCGTCCCGGTGCAGGTCCGCCAAGCGGGCCTTCACCCGATCAACGTCCTCCGGAAAAGTCATGCCAAACCACTCGGACTCGGCTATTTTGTACCGAACCGACAAGCGTTTGCCCGAAATGCCCCAATTCAGGAACGAAGGTAGCAGCACTTCCTGCCCAGGGTGGGCCGCCCGCTCACCCGCCACATACTCGTGAAGGTCGTGCCAGACCTGGTCGCAGAACCCGAACATGTTCATTGAGACATGGTCGTCAGGCTTAAACACAACCTGCCCAGTCGGAGAGTCCCCCACGATCCTCCCGTCCTCCAACTGCCGGATGTTGTGGTGCTCCACGATCCGCTTGACATGCCCAAACACCGACTCCACATGTGCCCGCGAAACACCTCCCGAACTCGTCAGCACCCGCTTCAACTGGTAGGGGACGGTGCAGGCTTTGTCCTTGCCGTGCAGACCCTTCGTCAGCTCCGCCAGCACCGCGTACGACGACCTGCCGTAAAAGTCGTCGCCGTTCACAACCCCAAAACACCCGACCACTGACCTCTCGCAGCTTAAAACCGCGTGCGCTGTCCCCAGCGGCTTCCCTCCCGAAGACTCCTGAAAGGCGAACACCGGCTGCACCCGGTCCGACATGTGCGCCCCCACCGCCTCCCTCGCGACGTCCTC
>CAZGER010000035.1:0-609 GCA_964524565.1 uncultured Chthonomonas sp.
CTGACCGGTCTGGTCGAGTCTTTGGGCGGGTACGTCGAGTCTTCGAGCTCGCTCGGTTACGGGATGCCGAACCAGACTGTGCGGGTCCTGACGAGGGTTCCTGTCGGGCAGTTCGGCAAGGCGATCGAGTCGGTCTCTGGCCTGGGGACGCTGCTGACCAAGACGACGAGCTCTGAGGACGCGACGGAGCAGGTGATCGACCTTCAGCAGAGGCTGAACAGCCTGAAGCGGAAGGAGGAGCGGTTGCGGACGGTCTTGAGCCGTCAGGGGTCGGTGAAGGAGATTTTGGAGGCATCGATCGCGATCGAGGACGTGAGGACGGAGATCGAGACGATGGAGGCCAAGCGTTTGGCGCTGGCCAAACTGACCCAGTTCAGCACGATCGAGGTGGTTTTGAAGCAGGACGCGAGCGCTTACCGCGGGCCGGTGGACTCGAACTGGTTCAAGGAGTCTTGGGCAAGTTCGACGACCAGCGCAGCTGAGACGTGGCGTGGGGCGGTGAGGCTTGGGATGATGATCGTGGTCTATTCGCCGCTTTGGCTTTCGGTGGTTGTCGCGGTGTTCTGGCTGAACAAGGATCGCGCCCATGATGCTGAATTGATCAAGAAG
>CAZGER010000035.1:619-2187 GCA_964524565.1 uncultured Chthonomonas sp.
GGGCGACCAAGAAACAGGCCGCGAAGACCGGGGACGGCGGCTAGGGTTCATGTGGGGAGGTTTGCCGCCGGTACAATCGTGCCTCCCAGATGACAGTCCAAGAACTTAGGCGCAAGTACCTTGATTTTTTTAAGTCGAAGGGCCACAGCGAGCACGCCAGTGGCTCTTTGGTGCCTTACGACGTCACGGGGAGGCTTGACGAGTCGCTTTTGTTCAACGGGGCCGGGATGGTGCAGTTCAAGCCCTACTTTAGGGGTGTCGCCGAGCCGCCGAGCAAGCGGTTGGCGACGAGCCAGAAGTGTCTGAGGACCGGTGACATTGAGAGCGTCGGGGACACGAGCCACCTGACGTTTTTTGAGATGCTGGGCAACTTCAGCTTTGGCGATTACTTCAAGGACGTTGCGATCGCTTACTCGTGGGAGTTTTTGACCTCGGCCGAGTGGTTGGGACTCGACCCCAAGCGGTTGGCTTTCACCGTGTTTTTGGAGGACGATGTTTCTTACGGGGAGTGGTCGAAGCACGTTTCCAGCGTCGGCCTTGACCCTGCGACGAGGATCTTTCGGCTCGGCGAGGACGCGAACTACTGGCCGGCCGGAGCGTTCACGAACGGCCCTCCTGGGCCGTGCGGGCCGAACAGCGAGATGTTCTACTGGGTCTCGGACAGCGAGGCTCCGCCGAGCGGGGACTACAGCCGGGAGGACTACCTGCGGGACGACCAGGCGGGCAAGTGGCTGGAGATCTGGAACGACGTGTTTATCCAGTACGAGTGGCAGGGCACGCTTCGGGACCCGTCTCGGCCGGACAAGGGTCACGAGAAGACGGGGATGCCGCCGCTGCCGTTCCAGAGCGTGGACACGGGGATGGGGATCGAGCGGACGGTGACGGTCCTGAACGGTCTTTCTTCGGTGTACGACACGGACGCTTTCCAGCCGATTTTCAGGTCGTTGGAGGTCACAAGCCCGGGGCTCAGGTACGGGGACGACGCGAAGAAGACTGTCGCGATGCGGATCATCGCGGACCATCTGCGGGCGGCGGTGTTTTGCATCGGTGACGGGGTTTTGCCGAGCAACACGGGGCGGGGGTATGTCCTGCGGCGGTTGATCAGGCGGGCGATCTTGAAGGGTGCCAGGACGCTGGGGATCGGCGAGCTGTTCATGTGCACTGTGGCGGACTCGGTGATCGGGATCTTTGGGGAGCACTACGTGGAGCTTGTGGACCGTCGGGAGACGATCTATGAGACTTTGAAGAACGAGGAAGCACAGTTCCGGCGGACATTGGAGGCAGGTTCTGAGCAGCTGTCGGCGCACTTGGCTTCTTTGCGGGGGTCGGTGGTTTCAGGCGAGACGGCGTTCCAGCTGTACGACACGTTTGGTTTTCCACTGGAGGTGACGCAGGAGATCTGTGCGGAGGCAGGGGTGACGGTGGACATTGAGGGTTACCGAGAGGCGCTGGCGGAGGCTCAGGAGCGGTCGAGGGCCTCTTCGGGAATGGACACGGTTTACGGGGCGGTGGCGGTCGTCGGGCTTTTTGTGGGTCAGGACGGGCCGACACCGACGGAGTTTCTCGGG
>CAZGER010000035.1:2197-10404 GCA_964524565.1 uncultured Chthonomonas sp.
GGGTACCGGTCGACTGAGAGCGAGTAGCGGATCGTGGGGGCGCTTACGCTGGTGGAAGCGGGGCGGGTCGACCGGGAGTTTGTCGTTGCGCTGGACAGGACACCGTTTTACGCAGAGTCTGGCGGACAAGTGGCCGATAAAGGCAAGATCAGGGTCTTAAAACACACACTAGAGGTCTTGGACGTGACGAAGCAGGACGGGGTGTTCGTCCACCTGGTCGATCCGGGGGTTGCGTGGTCGGACGGAATGGACGAGGCTGCTGCTAAGAGTCACTTGGAGCAGGAATTCTTTAACCAATCTGCGCAGTGCGCGGTGGACCGCGTGTACCGGACGGACGTTGTCCGCAACCACACAGCGACGCACCTTTTGCACGCGGCCTTGCGTAAGACGCTGGGTGGCCACGTGACGCAGGCGGGCTCTTTGGTCGCTCCGGACCACTTGCGTTTCGACTTCACGCACGGATCGGCGATGTCGGCTGAGGAGGTGCGGGAGGTGGAGGTGACTGTGAACGGGCAGATCATGCAGGCGCAGTCGATCGTGACTTACGAGGGTGTGCCGGTCGACCAGGCCCGGGCGATGGGGGCGATGGCGCTGTTCGGGGAGAAGTACGGCGATTCAGTGCGGGTGGTGCAGGTGGGCGCCATGCCGCCGGGCGAGGCGAGCTTTAGCCGGGAGCTGTGCGGCGGCGTCCATGTGGGCAGCACGGGGGAGATCGGTCTTTTCAAGATCTTGCACGAGAGCAGCGCGGCCAGCGGCGTGCGGCGGATCGTGGCTGTCACGGGGCGGCACGCGCTGGACTGGGTGTACGAGCAGCAGGGCCTGATCGCGGAGGCTTCTGGCCGGTTGAAGGCGACTCCCTGGGACCTGGTGGGTGCGATCGAGCGGACATTGGAGGCGCTGCGCGAGGAAAAGAAGAGGCGGGAGAAGCTCTCGCAGGGTGGCGCGGGGGCTGTGAGCGAGGACCTGGTCATCGGGCCGGTCACGTTGCGGGTGCAGAAGATGGCGGACGCGGAGCAGTCGGACGTGAAGGCGGCGGCGGACCGGTTGGTGGACGGGGTTTCGAACGCGGTGGCGTTTGTCACGAACTCGGCGGACGGCAAGGTGACGTTTGTGTGCAAGGTCGGGGACTCGGCGGTTTCCGCCGGGGCGAAGGCGGGCGCCCTTGTGAAGGCGGCGGCCCAGGGCGCTGGCGGCGGTGGCGGTGGTCGGCCGGACTTTGCGACGGCGGGCGGGCGCGACGTTTCGAAAGTGGACGATGCGATCGCGGCCGTGAAGGAGCTGTTGGGCTCCCTCACGGCCTGAGGTTGTCACTTTGCCTGTTGGTAGGAGCCGTGGAGGACTCCGTTTACGCCCTCTGCGGGGCTGGCGGACGCGTTGTAGCCTCTGCCGCCGATCTCTTTGCCCTCGGCGTCTGAGGCTTGGACCTGGGCGTGGCTGGCACCGTTCTCCATCCCTTGGTTGAGCCTACGTCCGGCCAGGACGTCGGAGACGAACTTGGCGACGACGGTGCGGGTGGCGGTGCCGGGCTCGGCGCTGAGTGGAACCCGTTCAGCGAAGGCACCGGCGAGGATGCCTGCGAGGGAGCCTTTGATGAGCCGGTGGTTGCCGAAGAGCTCGAACGTGGCGATCTCCCCGTTGATGAGGATGACCGCGCCGACCGTCCTTGGGTCGGTGAGGGCGAGGTCGGCGAGGAGTCGGGAGTCTTTCAGGAAGTCGGCTGTGGCCCCGGTCTTTTCCAGTCCGCGGTTGACGGAGGTTTCGGCGCCTTTGTAGCCAGCGGCGTTGTTGTACTCAGAGACACTCCCCCAGACGGCGGACTGGTCCTCGTACATGGCTTTTGCACGGACGGAGGCAGGAGCCTGGTAGGAGAGGGGCCTGAAGGTCTCTTTGCCGGATGTCCAGCGACCGTGTTCGACGCAGTTGACGGAGACCTTGGTGGTGACTCCTGGCAGGAGGATGGTGTCTTTGACGACGATCCTGTCTTGTTTTCCGCCTTGGAGGAGTTCTCCGGCGAGGAGGAGGACGGGTCTTGGGCCGTCGTTCCGGACGAGGAGGGTGTCGACGGTGCCGCCGTTACCGACCTCGGTGACCGTGAGCCAGCCTTGGGCGAGGGCCTCGGTGAGTGTGGCGACATCTTGGGCGGCGGACTGGTCGGGGGTCTTGGCGACCATCATGACGGGGTAGACGCTGACGTTGCCCTTGGAGACCATTTCTCCCAGGGTGTATGCCTGGGTGCCTTTGAGCTCGGTCGGTTGCTCCAGGACGACGACGGGTCTGTTGGGTTTTCGTGGGTTGTCGACTTGCCTGGTGGGGGCAGCGCAGCCCCAGAGAAGGACAGCGAGTACGGGGAGGATGGGGAGATAACGCATTGGTCGCCTCTGACACTGGGTGTCAAGAGGCGACCAAACCGTTCACCTGTCGTGAAGGACGGGACTAATTCGGTTTTGTGACGCGGATGGTGCCGTAGTCGGTGGCCACCCATTTGAGTTTTGTCGCGTCGCAGACGACGTCGAGCCCGTACTTGAGGGAGGTGTCCAGGAGGTAGGCGTCGAGCTTGTAGGCGGGGACGCTGGGATCGACCTCGATCTTGACGCCGGCCTGCTTGCCGAACTCGGCAAAGACCACCCTGATGTCTGTGATGCTGAACCTGGTCGTGACCTTCTTTTGCAGGTCTTGGGCGGTGAGCTTGGTCTTGGCGACGGGGATCGGCAGGGGCGGTGGGGTTTTGGTCTCGACCGGGGGTTTGGACCCGGTGGTCTTGGCCCTTGTGATGAAGTAGACCCCGTTGCGGACCTCGTAGTTGACGTTGCCGTTTTTGACGATGATCTCCAGCGCGCTCTCAAAGCTGACCTTTTCCAGGTTGAGGTAGAGGGTGTGGGCGACGCTTGAGTCGAGGACGAAGTTCTTGCCCGACTGGGTGAAGAGGTCGTAGAGGACGTCGCGGATGTCGTGCCCTTTCGCAGTGACCGTGACGGTGTCGGCGTGGGTCTGGATCGCCGAGGGGAGTCCGTCGGCCGTGGCGATGCTTGCAACGCAGACAAGCAGGGCTGTGAGTGACGCGAGTTTCTTCATGGTTTTCTCCTTTTTAGTGAATCGGTTTTCCGTTTTGGTCGTAGACCTTGATCCCGGAGGGCTTGGGCTGCGACTTGGGTTTGGTGGCGACGGCGGGGCGCTTGGTCGTCGGCTTCCGCTTGGTCGGTGTGTGGGTGGGCTTGGCGGCCGGGGCCTTTGGTTTTGGCGCGGGCTTTGCCTGGGCGGTGGGTTGCGGCTTTTCGCCGAGGTCTTTGTGGGTCGTGCTGCTTGACCCGACGATCACGATGCTGGAGTTCTGCTGCGGCTTGTCGGGCACGCGTGTATCGGTGCTTTTGACGGTGGCAGCCGGCTGCAGAACGGTGTCCAGACTTGGTTTTTGGGCATCGTGGGAGGTGGTTTCCTCTCCGTGGGAGTCGCCGCCTTTAGGTGGGTCGGTGGGGTGTCCTTCGCTTTCGGGCTCCGGCTTGTGGGAGTCGGCCTGGGGTTCCTCTTTGTGGGTGTCTGCCGCGGCTTCGGGGTCCTTTTTGGTCGGCTCGGTGTGGTCGGAGGAATCCTCTGACTTCTCTTCGGTCTTGGCGGCGATGGGGCCAGCCTTGGGGCCGAGGAGCCTTGTTGGATCTTTGAGGATCGTGGACATGGCGATGACGACGACCGCCAGGCCAGCCGAGAGGACGAGCACCTTGGGGTTTTTGAACGCTGCGAGACCGGGCGGGGTGGATCGGTTGATCGTTTGCGTGGCGGCCAGGATGGCCTCGTTGGGGTGCGTGGTGACCAGTGCCCTTGGCTCTGGGGTCTTGGTGAAAGTGTTGCGGAGCCGGTCGATGAACGACTTGGGCTCTTGGGGGCCGTCGAGGACGTCCTCGATCGAGACTTTTTCGTTGTCGAGGATCTTTTTGCAGCCTGGGCAGACCTTGAGGTGCTGTTCCAAGTCCTCGATGAGCTCCTGTGGGAGCTCGTCGCCGTCCAGGTACCTCTTCATGAGGACGGTGGCGATTTGGCACTCGATGGTTTGAACCAGCATTGTTGACAATCCTTGTGAGGTTTGACCCTGGGCATTTGGCTGCCCAATAGGATTGTCGGCGCGTATTTGCCGGACTTTAGCCGGAGTTTTCTTCGCCTTTGCGGGGTGTGGAGAGGCTCCAGACGCGGATGGTCTTGTCGAGTCCGCCTGAGACGAGGTGTTTACCGTCGGGCGAGAAGGCGACGCAGGAGAGGGGGAGGTGGGAGGCTTCCAGCCTGCCGTGGCCGGTGCCTTGGCGGATGTTCCAAAGTCGGACGGTGCCATCGCGGCTTCCGGAGGCGAGGAGCCAGTTTCCTGGGTGGAAGGCGAGGGTCTCGATTGGTCGGTCGTGTCCGAAGAACGTTTTTGCGAGGCTGAACTGGGCTGTCTTGAAGATGCGGATGGAGAGATCGACGGCGGCGACGGCCATCCACTTTGAGTCTGGGCTGAAGGCGATGGCGGTGACATCTGAGCGGACTTGGAGGATGGTGGCGATCTCGCGGCCCGAGGACGCTTCGTAGACTTTGACGGTGGCATCGGCGGACCCGCTGGCGAGCCAGTTGGAGCCTGGTGACCAGGCGAGGGCGGTGATCGCCTGTTCGTGGGTGCGGGATGTTCGGACTGTTGTGCCCGAGTGCGCGTCGAGGGTGACGACGCGGCGGTCGGTGGTGCCGTAGGCGACGTACTTTCCGTTGGGGCTGACGCAGACGCTGGAGACCCAGGCTTTGGGGTCGATCCTCCAGCCGTGGGTTTTTTCGGGGGAGTGGATGTAGCCGGTGACGGAGGTTTCTCCCCCGCCCGCGGCGACGATGGCGCCCTCACCGACGATCGCGAGGGACCCTATGGAGGTGGTTTCCGGGTGGACCCTTTGTTCTGCGATGCGGAGTTTTGCGTCCCACCAGATGACCTCGCTGCTGAAGGAGGAGCTGACGAGGCGTCCGGTTGCTTTTTCGAAACCGAGGGTGTAGACCGGTGTCAGGTGGTCCTTGAGCCTTGCCTGGAGTTTGGTCTCGACGGCTGCTGGCCTTCCCCTGGACTGTGCGCGGTCGCGTTCGGAGAGTGTGCCTTTGCCGATGGAGAGGTCGTACTCGTGTCGGCGGACGGGATCGCTGAGGATCTCGAAGGCGACGTTGATCTGCGCCATTTTGACGTGAGCGTCCGGGGCTGGGCTGACGTCTGGGTGTGCCTCTCGGGCTTTTTTTCGGTATGCGTCGCGGACCTTGTCGTATGGCGCGGTCGGACTCACGTCGAGAAGTTCGTACAGGGTGGGCAAGGCGGACTCTGATTATGTTTTGTAGCGGTGCGGCTGCCCGGGCCGTTCGTGCTGGTGTCGGTCAGAATCACGTTGTGGCGACTGGGATCGGGTTGATCGGCTGCGGCGCGATCAGTGGAATCTATCTGGAGAACCTTGCGAAATTCGATGGGACAGAAGTTGTCGCGGTCGCGGACCTTGACGAATTGAAGGCACGGGAGAGAGCGTCCCAGTACGGGGTGGGACGTGTCTGCACTCCGGCGGAGGTCCTAAGCGATCCGGAGGTGGAGGTTGTTTTGAACCTGACTGTGCCCAAGGCCCATGCGGAGGTCGCGATGGCGGCGGTGCGGGCGGGCAAGCACGTTTACAACGAGAAGCCTTTGACTGTTGGTCTTGAGGAGACGTTCGCACTGTTGGAGGCGGCCAGGTTTGCCGGGGTCTTGGTGGGGTGCGCGCCGGACACTGTCTTGGGTGGCGGCACCCAGACCTGCCGCGATCTGGTGGACGGGGGGGAGCTTGGGGAGACCGTTGGGTTCAACGCGTTCATGCAGTGTCCCGGGCACGAGAGTTGGCACCCTAGCCCTGCCTTTTACTACGAGGTCGGGGGTGGCCCGATCTTTGACATGGGGCCGTACTATCTGAGCTGTCTGGTGCAGCTATTGGGCGGTGTGAAGAGCGTCGCCGGGCACACGCGAAAGACTTTTGAGACCAGGACGGTGACGAGCCAACCCTTGGCGGGGACGGTGGTGCCTGTCGAGGTGCCGACCCACCTGGTGACGGCCCTTGAGTTTGAGTGCGGGGCGATCGGGCAGTTCACTTCGAGCTTTGACACGATGGCGGGGACTGAGCTTCCGCACATCGAGGTTTACGGGACGAAGGCGACACTTCGGGTGCCGGACCCGAACGGATTTGGCGGGGAGATCCTGCTGCGGAGGGTCGGTAGGGACGGTTGGGAGCAGGTGACGACGACCAGGCCCTACTGCGAGAACTCCCGTGGCATCGGGGTTTTGGACATGGTCTGCGCGATCAGGGAGGGTCGCGAACCCAGGGCTGGTGGCGAGGTCGCGGGGCACGTTTGCGAGGTGATGCACCTTGCCCACAGGTCGGCCGAGGAGGGTCGGACGCTGGCGACAACGACGAGGGTTTCGAGGCCAGCGCCGATGCCCAGGGAGGGTTTGGTGTGTCGATAAGCGATATCGGCGCGGGTGCCAAGGGCGAGTACCACGGCCCAGGGTGGCCCGAGTGGCTGCTGGGTCTGGCGGCGACGGCTTTGGGGGCGACGCAGATCTCGCACCTGTTGGCCTCGGTGCCGTTGCAATCGGCGGAGAGCTACTACCTGAAGCGAGGTGGGGTGGTGCCGCTGCACATCGGCAGTGCGATCGTCGACCTGCTGGCGGTCTTTGCGGTCGCTGGGTGGATCTTTGCTTGGAAGCGGTCTCGGCTTTGGTCTTTGATGCTCTCGGCGGTCTGTTTTGTCGGGACGGTGCTGGTGTGGGTGGAGCTGTACTTGGCCACGGGCCGAGAGGTCTTCCAGGTGTACATCCTGCCGGACCTGCCGTTCCGTCCTGTGGGGAACATGGGCCTGCTGGGCGCGACGGTGTACCTTGGGTACTTGACGATGAGGATGCCGACGGGATCTATGAAACAGGCTGTGGGGGTTTTGGTGAAGTTTGGGATTTGGATGGGGCTTTTTGGCGTGCAGTGGGTGATCTTTGACAGGATGGTGGCGCTGCGGGGATGAAGAGCGTGACCAAGAGCCGGTTGGTCCTTTTGGGGATCTTGTTGTTCGCCTTCGGGTTTCCGCTGGTCGGTTTTTTGATCTCGTGGCGCGACGTCCATGTGAGGATCGAACGGTCGGCGGCGGAGTTTGTGAGGAAGGAGGCGGTGCCGATTTTGATGCGGTGGGAAAAGGGGGAGCTGATGGAGCACTCGACGGTGAAGGTGGCGGACCGCTTGAGGGACGGGGACTACGAGAAGGTCTTGGCCGAGTTCGGAAGGCTGACAAAGGTGACGGACGTGGCGCTTATGGATCCGAGGGCGAAGGAGACCGACGACCAGGGGATGATGTACGCGGGGGCGGTGATACGGGGCTTGGTCGGCGAAAAGAGCGTGACGGTGAGGCTTGAGCTGAGGAACGTGACGGCGGACAACGAGTGGGAGTTCGACGGGATCGAGTTCGAGGCAGGTGTCCAGTGAGGGTCTACATATCGGCCGATATCGAGGGCGTGACGGGTGTCGTGACTTGGAAGCAGTGCGGGACGCCATCGAGCGAGCACTATGACTGGCCGTTCGCCAGGCGGATGATGACCCACGACGTGAACGCAGCGATCCGTGGTGCGCGGTTGGGGGGCGCTTCGCACATTGTGGTCAAGGACTCGCACAACGTTGGCCGGAACCTGTTGGTGGACGAGCTTTTGGAGGGGGTCGAGCTGATTTCCGGGACGAGGGCGAGCATCGACGGGATGGTGGACGGGATCGGGGCCGGGTTCGACGCCTTGTTCTTGGTGGGGTACCACGGCATGGCGGGATCGACGGAGGGTGTGATGGAGCACACGATCGCGGGGCGTGTCCACAGGCTTTGGGTGAACGGGGTCGAGACCGGGGAGATCGGTCTGTCGGCGATGACGGCCGGGCACTACGGGATTCCGCTGGTGCTGGTGACGGGCGACGACAAGGGGTGCGCGGAGGCTTCCGGGTTGTGCGGGGGCGTGAAGACGGCGGTGACCAAGCACGGGATGGGCCGGTACATGGGGCGTCTTTTGCACCCTTCGGTGACGGGGAGGTTGATCGAGTCGGCGGCAAAGGAAGCCGTGAAGTACGCAGGCACAATCAAACCGTTCCTCGTCGAGACGCCGGTGACGGTGCGAATCGAGTTCAACCGCACCGAGGAAGTCGACGTCGCGTGCCAACTGCTCGAGTGGA
>CAZGER010000036.1:0-10375 GCA_964524565.1 uncultured Chthonomonas sp.
CCTTGGTCGATGAGGCAGTCGATGCGCTCGCGGGCGAGGAGTTTGCCGCGCTCTTTGTGCTTGGCCACGGCAGAGTCGCCTCCGCCTTGCATCGCGGTGGCGGACAGGTCGCGGAACCTGGCGAGGTGTTTGTCCATCGCCTCTCGGTTCTGGCGGTGCTGTTCGTCTCCGAGATTGACGCTTGAGGCGATGACTTCCATCGGAGGACGAGTTTACTGGCTCTTGTGGGCGGGCGGGCTACCTGCCGCCAAAACCGCTGAGGGTGACGCCTTCGATGAAGTATTTTTGGGCAACGAAGAACAGGAGCACGACCGGGACGACGGTCATGGTCGAGAACGCCATGACAAAGTGGACGTCGGTCGAGCGGTCTCCGGCGAAGAGTTGCAGGGCGTAGGCCAGGGGCACTTTTTCTGGCGAGTTGACATAGATGAGGGGGCCCATGAAGTTGTTCCAGGCTCCCATAAAGACCCAGATGGCGATGACAGCCAGGGCTGGGCGGACCTGGGGCAACATCACCTGCCAGTAGGTGTTGAGGTAGCTACAGCCGTCGATCCTTGCCGCCTCTTCCAGTTCGACGGGGACGGTGGAGAAGAACTGTCGCAGCATGAAGATGTGGAAGGCTGACCCGAAGAAGGTGGGGACCCATAGGGGCAGGAGCGAGTCCACCCAGCCCAGCGAGCGGAAGAGGAGGAACTGGGGCAGCATGGTCACTGCGGCGGGGAGCATCATTGTTGCAAGCATCACGCCAAAAAGCTGCTCTTTTCCTGGGAACCGGAGGCGGCTGAACCCGTAGGCTGCCAGGGAGCAGGAGAGGACCGTGCCTATGACGGACATGACGACCATCCAGAGGGTGTTGGCGAGGTACCTGAGGCCGTAGACGGTCTCGAACGGCATCCACTCGACGGCCTCGATGTAGTTTTGCCACCTTGCCCCGGGGGACCGGACCGGCTCGATCTGCTCTTGGGACGCTTCGAAGGTCTCTCCTTTGAGAGCCTCGGGAGTAAGGACCTGAAGCACCTTGTTGCCGGAATCGAGTTCTTCGGCAGTGAAGGCTGTCACGTCGCGGCCTTGTAGTTGCGCCTTCCAGACCTGTCGTTGCTGGGAGATTTCTTGGACGGTGCCGGGTTCTGCCTCAAACCTTCGTCCGCGGATGCCGTAGGGCCGGTCCACTTCCATGAGGAGGTTGCCTCCCTGCAGGGTGGAGTCTTTTGTGGCGAGCACCCATCGGCCTTCGAACCTAGCGGAGTAGACGGGCCGTTCTGGGTCGCGGTACTCGGTGGTCGCCTGGACGAGGGGGATCCACTGGATGCCGTTTGTGTTCGCCAGGTCTCTCTCTTCTTTGAAACTGGTGCTGAGCATCCAGAAGAACGGGAGGCCGAAGAGCAGGGATCCGGCCATGAGTGCGAGGTGGGTGGCGAACTTGGCTAGGCGTCCTTTTGTCCTGGTTTTGCGCTCGACACAGACCATAGTGAACACGGCGAGGACGGCCAGGGCGACGAAGGCGAGCACCGGTCCTGGGGAGACGGGGACTGCTCCGCGCAAGACCGAGACCTCACCTTTTGTCCGGCTTAGCCAGGCTAGGCCGAGCCCTCCGAGGGCCGCCCAGACCGCGCACCTTTGCACGAGGCGCACTTTTTCTGTTTTGGGAGCGACGTACCACTGGACGGCGCAGACCAAGACCGCTCCGGCCCCGACCAGGGCCATCCAACCGCCGATGGGGGTGTACACCCACACCAGGGGGAGCCACATGCCGGTCGGGGCTTCTCTGCCGAGGTCTTTGGGCAGGGCGGCCCCGGCGAGCAGGGTCACGGCTGCGACTATGGCGGAAACGACCGCCGAGTGTGAGAGGTCGGCCCTTGCCGGTCCGGGCGGGGCGGTCAGGGCGCGGACCCCGATGACGAGAAGGCGACCGAAGAACGCGATTCCGACCCAGGTGCAAAGGGTGGCGACAAGGAAGAGGGTCTGGGCGGCGATCACTTGTCGGACTCCATGTGGACCCACCTTGGCGCGACCTTGAACTGGAGCACGGTCACGAGGACGACGATGACGAAGATCACCCACGCAAGGGCGGAGGCATAACCCATACGAAAGTATGAGAAACCGTTATTGAAGAGCACGTAGACCGGCGTTGACAATGACGCGTTCGGTCCCATGTTTTGTCCACCCGTGACCACGTACACACTATCAAACGTTTGGAGGGCACCGATAATGCCCATGATCGCCTGGAAGAACAGAAGGGGGCTGAGCTGTGGCAGGGTGACGCGGAGGAACTGCTTCCAGGGGCTGGCGCCGTCGATGCTGGCGGCCTCGTACAGGCTGCCTGGGATCCCTTTGAGCCCTGCGAGCCAGAAGATCATCCCGCCGCCGGCTCCCCAGAGGCCCATGAGGATCAGTGAGGGTTTGGCCCATGCCTCGACGTTCAACCATCCAGGTGGTGGGACCGCGAACCAGTTTCCTATCGTGACGGCCCAAGCGTTGTTGACCAGGCCACGGCTGGTGTCGGGGTTGAGGAGCCACACCCACAAGAAGGCAGAGGCGACCCCGGGTGTGATGGACGGCAGGTAGAAGGCCGTGCGGTAGGCACGCATGAAGCGCACGCCGGTGTTCAGGAGCATGGCGATCGCAAGGCCGGTCGCTGTACCGAGGGGGATCCCGATGAGTGCAAGGTATCCGACGTTTTCAAACGCTTTCCAGAGGACTTCCCTATCGGTCACAAAGACGTCGTGGAAGTTATTGAATCCGACAAACCTGGCTTCGTTCAATACGTCGTACTGCATAAACGAGAAGCACAAGGACGCAACCATCGGGCCTAGGGTGAAGGCAGCAAACCCTATGATCCAGGGGGAGACGAAGGCGAAGCCGGCTTTTGTCTCGCTTTTGGAGACCCTTTCGGCCCCGGAGCGGAAGCAGTTCGCCATCCAGACGAACAGTCCGAGCGCGGCGGCCAGGAACGCGATGCCGACCGGCACCGGCACGTTGACCTTTGGGAAGCGATCGCGGTCCAGGAACTCTCGAAGGAGGGCGTTCACCTGACCGGACCCGTATTTGAGGGCGGCTTCTGGGGTCTTGCCGCCACTGGCAGCGTCTTCAAGGGCCCGAACGTGCTCGTCCCAGAGTTTTTGCCCGACGAAGGTGGCGGGCCTCATGCGGGCGTAGGGCATGAGGGAGGCGTGGGTTCGAAGGGCCTTGGAGTACTGGTCGTCGCCTGCGGCGAACTTGTCCACCATCCATTCGTTCGCGCCGATGTGGGCCTCCATGCGCGGGATGTACTTGCGGCCCCTGGCTTTTTCGACGTCGGCCTGGGCGTTGCTGCTCATTTGTCGCCCTTCCAGGCATGTGATCCATTTGAGGAACCTCCATGCTGCCTCGACGTTTTTGGCCCCTTTGGGCATGGACCAGGCGAAGCCGCCGGACCAGGTGACGAAGGTGTCTTTTTCGGCTGAGAACCTGCCGCGCTTGAAGAAGCGGTCGTCGGGGACGGGGGACGGGGCGGTGGCGAACCTTGCGTTGGGGCACTGTCGGGCAAAGTTGGCGATCTCCCAGTCGCCGGTTGTGAACATCGCCACTCGGCCGGTGGCGAGGGGGTGGTCGTCGCCGTTGCCGAAGCCCCTTTCGAAGATCCGCGCCTTTTCGTATCCGCCGAGGATCGTGTAGCCGGTCACCATGAAGTTCAGGGCTTCGAGCACTTCGGGAGAGTCCATCGTGCAGCGTGTCCCGTCGTCGGACATGAGGGACGCGTTGTTCTGAAACGCATAGAGATACAGCCAGGAGTTGCCGTAATTGGGCATGAACCCGGCCCGTTTGATGCTGCCGTCCGGGTTGAACTCTGTGAGGGCGCGGCTGTAGGCGAGAGTCTCGGACCAGGTTCGTGGGGGACGTTCGGGATCCAGCCCGGCCCTGCGCAGCGCGTCGGCCTTTTCGCGGAACACCTTGAGGTTGTAGTAGAGGACGCGGTCGTCGGCACCGATGGGGACGCCGAAGGTCTGGCCTTGGTACCTGGCTTCTTCCCAGGCTGCTTTGTAGTACTGCCCGGGTTTGGGACACCGGGGGTCAGTGGCGGAGTCGCGTTGCAGGAGGTCGTCGAGCGGGCGGAACGCGCCACGGCTCGCCCAGTCTGCGATCGTGAAGCGGTCTTGTCTGACGAGGTCCGGGGGTGTGCCGCCGACGATCGCGGTCATCAGTTTTTGGGGGTTCATGCCCCCGGCGCCCATCCCTAGGAGGCGGATCTTGATGTCCGGGTTTTCGGCCTCGAATGCGCGGACGAGGACGTCGTTGCCTTTTTCGTCGGGTGTGATCGCCATGCCCCAGACGGTGACGACCGTCCGGTCCGCCATTCCCAGGCTCGCCAGCAGGAGGGTGCCGACGAGTGCAGCTATGAGTCTTGCGTCTCTCAGCATGGGGCGGACCTATCGTACTCTCAAAGTGTGTCCCGGCGTCACACGCGGTGCCGGCGGGTGTCCGGTGTGATTTGTGGCCGGGTGGTGGCGACAATGTTCAGGAACCAAAACGCGGTGGGACGTGTCATAATACATGTGTGGCTTCGGCCACTGTTCCTGGCTTAATGTCGCGATTGCGGCAACGGGGGACCCAGATCTGGGGTGAATCGCCGTTTGGCGAAGGGTGGTTGTTGGCCCTAACCCGTCAGCTAACCTCGTAGGCCAAAACAACGACCTAGCCGTAGGGGCTAGATGTGGGACGCCTTTCACAAGGTTTGCCTCGCAAGAACCCTGAGGCTCCGTCGGACGATGTCGTCTGGCGGGTCGATGCCAGGACATGAGGATCGGGGTCCTTGGCTTGCCAAAGGCTCCAACGACTAAAGTTGGCGGGTCATGCCGCCATTCGTGACGTCATCTCCGTGTCAGCGGCGGTCCCCACGGCGAAGTGGGGCCGCCGCACTTACTTTTGCCCGCGTCCGCCAACGGTATCCTAGGTCCAGATGTCAACTCGCCGGCCAGAACTGGGAGGTCCCAAGTCCACCGGCCCTTGCTTGAGGCGGGGCTCGTCCCTGGTCGGTCTTGTGACGTTCATTGTGGGGATCTCGCTGATCCTGGTCGCGTTCAAGTTGGCGCTGGACCTGTTCTCGGTTCCGCCGGAGGTGCAGTTGGACGTCCGGTTTGACAAGCCGATCGATGCGAGCCAGGCGAGCCAGACGCTGCTGAAAGTGTTTTTGAAGATCGTTTCTTTGCTGGTGATGGCTGTTTTTGGTTCGATGGTGGCCAACCGGGGGATCAAGCTGCACTCGAGTTTTAAGGCGGCTCCCGCCGAGAGGCCCGGCAAGGCACACGACCAGGGGCAGACCGTCCCAAGACCTGCCGGACAGGAAGACGCCGACATCGAGTAAAGTTAGTACATGCTAACTTTCCACCGGGCCCAGATCGTTGCTCTGCTCCTTCTGTGCGTGGTGGCGTTCATGGCCGGTTGCGAGAAGCCCAGCCACAAGGACCCTTCGAAGATCACGGTGGTGAGCACTGTGGGGATGATCAACGACGCGGTGCGGATCGTCGGTGGGGACTCGGTGGAGGCGATCGGGCTGATGGGCCCGGGCGTCGATCCCCACCTTTACCGTGCGACGGCGGACGACGTTCGCAAGCTCGACCGGGCAGACGTGCTTTTTTATGGCGGACTGGAGCTGGAGGGCCGCATGACGGAGATCTTTGAGAAACTCCCGAACAAGGGCAAGACGGTCGTTGCGGTGACGGACGACATCGACAGGTCTTTGCTACGGGAGCCGCCTTTGTTCAAGACCAGGTACGACCCGCACGTGTGGTTCGATGTCACGTTGTGGAAGACGGCGGTCCGGACCATCGCCAAGACGTTGGCCGAAGAGGTTCCCCATGAACGGCAGGCCATCCAGAAGCGGGCCGATGCCTACCTTGCCGAGCTGGACGAGCTGCACGCTTATGTGCAGTCCCGCTCTGCCGAGTTGGAGCCAGACCGGAGGGTTCTGATCACGGCCCACGACGCGTTCGGATATTTTGGGCTCCAGTACGGCTTTGACGTGCTTGCGGTGCAGGGCACGAGCACGGCGGCGGAGGCATCGGCGATGTCCATCATCAAGCTGGCGGACACGATCGCGGAGCGCAAGGTCAAGGCGGTGTTCATTGAAACCAGCGTCCCCCGCGCGACGATCGTTGCGCTTCAGAAGTCTGTACGGTCGAAGGGGTGGAACGTCACCATCGGCCCGCCGCTGTACTCCGACGCTCTGGGGGATGACGGGACTCCGGAAGGCACTTATGTAGGAATGGTGAGGCACAATATCGATGCAATCGTAGACTCGCTCAAATGAACAACATCGGCGCTGTCGAACCAGGAAAGTTCCCCGCCGTGTTTCTGCGCGACCTGACGGTCGCTTACGCGGAACGGCCTGTGCTGTGGGACGTCGACCTAGACATTCCGACGGGCTCCCTGACGGCGATCGTGGGGCCGAACGGTGCCGGGAAGAGCACACTCATCAAGACAATTTTGGACCTTGTTCCACGGGCGGCGGGAACGGTCCGGGTGTTCGGTGAGGTGTACAGGCTCAACCGCAAGCTGGTCGCGTACGTGCCCCAGCGTGGTTCGGTGGATTGGGACTTCCCCACCGACGCGCTGGACGTTGTGACGATGGGGCTGTACGGCAAGCTGGGGTGGTTCAAGCGCCCTTCGAAGTCCAACCAGGAGCTTGCGGTCGAGTGCCTTGCCAAGGTGGGGATGGCGGACTTTGCCCACCGCCAGATCAGCCAGCTTTCTGGGGGCCAGCAGCAGAGGGTGTTTTTGGCGCGGGCCCTGGCCCAGGGTGCGGACCTTTACTTGCTCGACGAGCCGCTGGCGGGGGTCGATGCCACCACGGAAGCGACGATCCTTGAGCTGCTCAAGGGGCTTCGGGACGAGGGAAAGACGGTCATTGTCGTCCACCACGACCTTCAGACTGTCCGCGAGAACTTTGACCGGGTGGCTCTGCTCAATGTCCGGCTCATTAGCACCGGATCGGTCGAAGAGTCTTTCACGGACGATTTGATCCGGTCCGCGTACACGCCCAGGGCCGCCGAGTCGGTGCCATGAGCACCTTGGGCCACTTTCTTTCCGACTACACGGTCCGGAACGTCTTGTTGGGGGCGGTGGTGCTTGGTGTTTGCAGCGGGGTGCTGGGCAGTTTTGCCGTGTTGCGCAGGCAGGGTCTGATGGGCGACGCGCTTTCCCACGCCGCTTTGCCGGGTGTGTGTCTGGCGTTTATGGTGACCGGCTCCAAGGCACCTCTCGTGCTGATGGCAGGGGCGGCGGTTTCTGGCTGGCTGGGGATGCTGCTCATTTTGAAGGTCTTAGAGCGGACCAGGATCGACCGGGGCTCGGCCCTTGGGATCGTTTTGACGACGTTCTTTGGGCTTGGGGTGGTTCTGCTGACGGTCGTCCAGAAGGGGCGAGACGCCAACCAGAGCGGGCTCGACAAGTTCTTGTTCGGCCAGGCTGCGGCGCTTGTCGAAGAGAACGTGTGGACGATGGCGGTGCTGACGGTGCTGGCGCTTGGTTGCGTGGTGCTGTTCTACAAAGAGTTCAAGCTGTTCTCGTTCGATCCGGAGTTTTGTCAGACGCTGGGATTTAGTAGGAAAACCCTGGCAAACCTGGTCACAGGGCTACTTATTGTGGCGGTGGTCATCGGGCTGAACACGGTGGGTGTCGTGCTGATGTCGGCGATGCTTGTGGCACCGGGGGCGGCGGCGAGGCAGTGGACACACTCGCTTT
This sequence comes from uncultured Chthonomonas sp., assembly GCA_964524565.1. Lineage (GTDB taxonomy): Bacteria > Armatimonadota > Fimbriimonadia > Fimbriimonadales > Fimbriimonadaceae > UphvI-Ar2. The sequence continues at coordinate 7,720 of CAZGER010000036.1, forward strand.
CGACGATGCTCCTGATCGCGGCAGGTATCGGGGCCGGTTGCGGGGCGACGGGCGCGGCCATGAGCATCGTGCAGGGTGTTCCGACCGGTCCTGCGATCGTCCTTTCCCTGGCTGTCGTGGCGTTTGTTTCGGTTGTTTTTGGCACGCAGGGGGGGCTGCTGGCCACTCGAGCGCGGAGGAAGGGGCTGTGAGCAGTTCGGCCGAGATCGCCCTGGTCGCGGTCCTTTGCGGGGCGACGTGCGCGCTGGCGGGGGTGTTCCTTGTGCTGCGGCGGCTGGCGATGATCGCAGACGCGATCAGTCATTCTGTCCTGCCGGGGATCGTTGCGGGGTTCGTGCTGGCGAACGGGCCGAACGTTGTGGTCGGGACGGTGTTGGCGACGGTGTCTGGGCTTTTGACCGTCTGGCTGGTCGAGATGTTGACGAAGACCAGGCGGGTGACGAACGACACAGCGATCGGTCTGGTGTTCCCGACGATGTTCGCGGCGGGGGTCTATGTGATCTCGAAGTACATGGCGAACATCCACATCGACACGGACGCGGTGCTTTACGGGGAGATCGCGTTTGTGCCGTTCGACACGATCACGTTCGGCGGGCGGGACTACGGGCCGTCGGCGCTTTGGCTGCTCTCTGGGATCGGGTTGGTGAATGTCGGTTTTATCTATGCTTTTTACAAGGAGCTTAAGCTATCCACCTTTGACGGGGTGCTGGCGGCGACGCTTGGCTTTGCCCCTGTCGGGTTGCACTACGCGTTCATGGCGCTTGTCGCGGTCACGACGGTAGGGGCGTTCAGCGCGGTTGGCGCGATCCTGGCGGTCGCCCTGATCGTGGTGCCCCCGGTGACGGCTTCCCTGCTCACCGACCGGCTGCCACGCATGATCGGGCTGTCGGTGGCGATCGGTTCTGGGTCTGGTCTGCTGGGGTATCTGCTTGCGGTGCCGATCGACGTCTCGATCAGCGGGATGATCGCGGTGGTCCTTGGTGTGGTCTTTTTGTTCGCTTTGAGCTTTGCTCCGCGAAAGGGGCTTGTTTCGCAGGCGCTGCAGCGTCGGCGGCAGTCGCAGGGGTTTTTGGTCGACATGCTCGTTGTGCACCTGTGGACCCACGCCGACACGCCCACGGCGAGCACGGAGAGCTCGCTCTTGCACATCGAGCGGGAGTTGGAGTGGCCTTCGGAGCGGGTTGCGGTGGTTGTTCGCCGGGCGGTGGCCGAGGGTCTGGTCACAAGCGAGTCCGGTCGGCTCAACCTCACGGCCCGGGGTTCGGCCAGCGGGCGTGCGATCGCCCAGCGGTGAATATTCGTCGCGAGAGGGGTTGAGCGAAGCTCAAAAATTGGGGGTTTGGTCGGGATGAGAGGATTCGAACCTCCGACCTCCTCGTCCCGAACGAGGCGCTCTACCAAGCTGAGCCACATCCCGAGGCTGCGGGAGTGGATTGTACCCTTGGTCGGTGGGCCTCTGGGACACTCAGGTTGGCAGAGGGGCTTGTTGCTTGGTCATACTCGTTTGAGTGTTCCGAGTCCGCGGCTTTACGCTCATCGAGTTGCTTGTCGTCATCGCGATCATCGCGATCTTGGCGGCGATCCTGTTTCCGGTCTTTGCGCGGGCGAAGGGTGCGGCGCAGGCGACAGCTTGCATGAGCAACCAGCGCAACCTTGGGCTGGCGATGGTCATTTACGAGTCGGACTACGACGACACGTTCCCTCTCCAGGCTTACGTGGTTCCGAGCGGGTTCATGCTTTGGCTGGACATCATTGACCCATATGTGAAGAACAAGGACGTCTGGCTTTGTCCGGGCTCGCAGGTCTCGACGATCGACATCACGGGGGAGCGGACGAGCCATTTTGGATACAACGGTCTGTACCTGACCGACATCCTGGCGGACTTTAGCAACGTGGACGGGCACAAGGCGGTCACGGTCACATCGCTCGGTTCTCCGGCTGAGACTGTTGTTTTGAGCTCGGCCAAGGCGAGCATCGAAGGCTCGTGGTGCGGGGACGACGGGAAGCACCTTCTGCCGCCGAGCCACGCTCCGACAGACTGTTGGGGACTGCCGGACCCGACCTTTGCGCTGGGCGCGACGGTCTTTTGGGCGGACGGGCACGCCAAGCGTTTGAACCTGGGGGCGTTTTACAAGGACCAGAGCCCGGTGGACAGGTTCTTCGACCTGGACTAGGCGGGGGCCTCGCTCTCGAAGAGGGCGGTCGCGGCGAGGATGGACGTCGTTTCGCCGTTGACGGAGGCGATGAGGGCGCCGTTCGGCCCTACAGCGATGGCGACAGCGAGCTCGCCGGTCGGGGTCGTGTACTTTTTTCCTGGGGTGGCGTCGAACAGTCGCCAGACCGGTTCGATGAGGTCCCAGGAGTCTGGTTCTGGGGCGTCTTCGACGGCTTCGAGGAGGGCGCGGGCAAAGGACAGGGGCGTGGGTGTTGTGCTCCGCAGCATGGAGAGGGACGACGCTGAGTCGGCCAGGTCGATCGGATAGGCGGCCTCTGTGAGGTTCACGCCGATCCCGACGATCGGCACCGGGGTTCCGCGGACCTGTTTGATCTCTGTCAGGATGCCCCCGACCTTTTTGCCCTTGTGGACGATATCGTTGGGCCATTGGAGCTGGCACCGGCTTGCGGAGGCGACGGCGGTTGCGACGGACATACCGAT